>JBASBA010000359.1:0-9529 GCA_049650885.1 Alteraurantiacibacter sp.
GCCGCATACCGGCGTGAACCCCGATGAAGTCGTCGCGATGGGTGCTGCCATTCAGGCGGGCGTGTTGCAGGGTGACGTCAAGGACGTGTTGCTGCTCGATGTGACGCCGCTATCGCTGGGTATCGAGACGCTGGGCGGTGTGTTCACCCGCATGATCGACCGCAACACCACTATCCCCACCAAAAAGGCACAGGTCTATTCGACTGCCGAGGATAACCAGGGCGCAGTGACGATCCGGGTTTTCCAGGGCGAGCGTGAGATGGCGGCCGATAACAAGATGCTGGGCCAGTTCGATCTGGTTGGCATTCCTTCCGCACCACGCGGCGTTCCGCAAATCGAAGTTACCTTCGATATTGACGCCAACGGCATCGTGAACGTGTCCGCAAAGGACAAGGGCACGGGCAAGGAGCAGCAGATCCGCATCCAGGCATCGGGCGGTCTGTCGGACAGCGACATTGACCAGATGGTGCAGGACGCCGAAAAGTTCGCCGACGAGGACAAGAAGCGCCGTGAGGTTGCCGAAGTTCGCAACAATCTCGACAGCATGGTCCACGCGACCGAGAAGCAGCTGGAAGAGAATGGCGACAAGGTTGATGCCAGCCTGAAGAGTGAAATCGAGACCGCTGTTTCCGAAGCGAAGGAAGCTTTGGAAGCTGACGATCTCGAGGCTATGAAGACTAAGAGTGATGCCTTGACGCAGGCCGCCATGAAAATGGGCCAGGCCATCTATGAAAAGGATCAGGCTTCCGGCGCGGATGCCGCCGCAGATGCTGCGGCTTCCGAAGACACCGCTTCTCCCACCGAGGAAGAAGAAGTTGTCGATGCCGAGTTCACTGAAGTGGACGACGAGAACAAGTCCTGATCGGTACAATAATGGACAAACCAGCCGCCACCGACGCATCCCGCGCCGGTGGCGGTACGGTTTGGGGGTTCACGAATGTCTGCGACTGAAGTCGATTTTTACGAGATACTGGGTGTGTCCCGGAATGCCGATGGCGCGACGGTAAAATCTGCCTATCGCAAGATGGCGATGAAATACCATCCGGATCGCAATCCGGGCGATGCTGAGGCCGAAGCAAGGTTCAAAGCCTGCAGCGGTGCCTATGAGGTGCTGAAAGACCCGCAAAAGCGGGCGGCCTATGATCGCTACGGTCACGAGGCCTTTCAGCAGGGCATGGGCGGCGCCGGTCAAGGCAACGCCGATTTCGGCGATATTGGCGATATTTTTGAGACGATCTTTGGCAGCGCTTTTGGCGGCGGGGCTGGCAATGGCCGGACCCGCGCGCGGCGCGGAGCCGATTTGCGATACGACATGCAAATCAGCATGGAAGATGCATTTCACGGCAAGTCATCCGAGATAACCGTCGAAGTTGCCGCCACCTGCGAAACATGTGAAGGTTCCGGAGCGGAGCCGGGCACCGGCAAGCGTCGCTGCGAATTGTGCCACGGGCACGGCAAGGTACGTGCTCAGCAGGGTCTGTTCGTTATTGAGCGGCCTTGTCCGACATGTAGCGGGCGCGGCGAAGTGCTGGAGCAGGCCTGCTCAAATTGCCGCGGCGAGGGCCGGGTCGATCAGGAGCAGGTTCTTGAAGTGGAGATTCCGCCAGGTGTAGATAACGCAACGCGGATTCGCCTGTCCGGCAAGGGAGAGGCGGGGCCGATGGGAGCGCCTCCCGGCGATCTTTATATCTTCGTTCACATCAAGGAACACCGCGTGTTTCAGCGTGAGGGCACGGCATTGTTCACGCGCGTGCCCGTCAGTTTCACGGTTGCCGCCCTTGGTGACACCATCGAAATACCCGGCCTTGACGGGGAAAACCATTCAATCGAAATTCCGGCGGGCATTCAGTCCGGCAAGCAGTTGCGTAAGCGCGGTGCCGGTATGCCTGTGCTGCAAGGGCGTGGCCGGGGTGACCTGGTGGTCGAACTGGTCGTGGAAACGCCGACGAAACTTTCGGCGAAGCAAAAGGATATCCTGCGCGAATTCCGCGACACGGAAACGGGCGATG
Source organism: Alteraurantiacibacter sp. (assembly GCA_049650885.1). Classification (GTDB taxonomy): domain Bacteria; phylum Pseudomonadota; class Alphaproteobacteria; order Sphingomonadales; family Sphingomonadaceae; genus Alteraurantiacibacter. The sequence goes on from JBASBA010000359.1 coordinate 2,010, forward strand.
AATGCCCGGAGAGCCGCGGCTTCTTCGAGAAGCTGAAAGACGTGCTGGGAAGCTGAACCGCTGCGCTGATTGCAATCAGATTGCAGTCAGCGCAGCACCCAGCTTCTGAATGATCTCGTCTCGCAAGGATGCGATCAGCCTGGCGCTGCAATTGTCCTGACCCTCCTCCTCATCGCAAATAGCGAGAAAGGCATCGCGCTTCACTGCCAGGCACTCGCTTTGGTCAAAGCCGCCGGGAACTGTCGAGCAGACCAGGTCGACCATCCTTTCCGCACCGTGCAGCCTACCCCATAGGTAATCGTTCTCGCGGTAGGCGCGGCTGAAGAATGCGCCGAAATTGAAGAACTCCGTCCCTCGCAAAGTTGCCGCCGTCCCCCCTGCGCGAATAGCGGTCGCGTCCTCCGGACTGATGCGATCGACCTTTACCGGATCGAACTCGGTCAGCCCCTCGTTGCGGAGCAGGGGCAGGGTGGACACATCGTAAAACGGGAAGCCGAGATAGGCCAGCAGCACGCGCCGACGCAGGTCTTTGGGCATGTGTGCCAGCGCTTCACACAAAATTTCTTCGGCGGCTTCATCCGTTTCTCGCAGGGCGCGCCGCTGCGCAAGGGCGTCAAGAAAGTCGCTAGGGCTTGCAATCACCTCTGCCGCGATGGTGCCGAAATCAGACCCGAGGTTTTCCGGATCTTCCTTCGCGAAATAAAGCGTGAGCGCGCGATAAACCGCATCGCGAGCATCCTGCAGGCCATCCTCCTGTATGCCGGGATCAAGTTCCCAATCGCGTGACAGACGCCGCGCCAGCAGTCGCAGACGGCGGATGCGGAAGGCCAGGTCGTGATCGCGAAAGAACATGATCGCCAGATTGCTGGCCCCGCCGCCTTTCCCGGCGCTCAGGCTGGCCATGTCACGGTCCTCGATCTCCTCCCGCAGGCGAGCGGCGATTTGGGGAGCGCCTGGCATGCCCGGACGGTTTGCAGCCTTGCGTGCCAGATCGGCAAGCCTGTCCAGAATGCCGCTCAGCTTGGCTTGCGCATAGGAGTGAAATGCATATCCGGCGCTTTCGGCAGCGGCCTGTTGGGCCCGCCCGCGCCATGCAGCCAACCGCTTCCTGGTTGGTCTATCAAGGAACAGTGTTCGGCCAAAGAGGCGGTCCACCGCGCTTTCCACTTCGGGTCGCAGCGCTGCTACCATCTTGCGCAGTTTTTCCGCCTCGCGCGTCTGCTGCTCCAGCACTTCCAGATTCTCGCGGATTGGCTGCTCTCGCGGGATTGCCGAGAGCGAACCGGCAATGGCGCCAAAGAAGCTCACCGGTTTTGGCGTATCACCCGGCTCCGGTCGCGGGCGGCGTGGGGAAGGATCGATATAAACAAATCGCCTGTCCACCTCGCGCTGCGCAGGGCGCACGGTCAGCGCTCTGATCGCGCCTTCAAAGGGAGCGTTGTTCAAAACAGACCCGTCCACCAGCGCGACATGATCGACAGTACCACGCTCTACGTGAGAAGGCATGACCCGCCGCAGGAAGCGATCCTTGTTTTCCCATTCGCTACCGCAGGCCGCGTCTATCTCTTCAATACGCAGGGGAGGGAAGGCTCCCGGAAAACTGGCCGTAGCACGGGCGGCCAGCGTCAGCTCGCACAGTTGCGCCAGGTCGTGCCCGCCCTCTGAGGGGGTGTTGGCGCGAAAGCCAATCGGCATGCGATGTTCAGGCTCTTCCACCTGTGGCGGGCTGTTCAGGCGCAGCGTTTCCAGGCGCCCGCGAAAATCCGTTGCGGTTACCAACAGGTCCAGCGGGTGGCGCGAAGGCAGCAATGGTGCTTCCGCAGGGCCATCGGACATCGCCTTCAAGGCTCTGTGTATCAGGCGGCTGAAACCGGCTCCCGAAAATGGCGGCTCGAACCAGCGCCCCCTTACCAGCCTGGATATCTTGCCGCGCACTTCGGTTCGCGTTTCAGCGGCAACGGTTTCCGATACAGTGTTGCCGGGGGCACGGGTAAGATACCAGACGATAGGCCGCATGTAGACGCGCGCGGCGGCAGACCATGGGCGCGCGTCGGGATCCACCAGTTTGTCGACATCGGCATTGTTCAGCCAGAGCTCGGTAAGAGGCTCCAGGCTGCGACCGGAGTGCACGGCCTGCGCCAGGAAGACGGCATTGATACCGCCGGCACTAGCGCCAGTGATGATATCCGGAAGGACGCGAAGGCGAATTTCGCACTCTGTCTCTATCCGCTCCAGCAGCGAAAGATAAACTGCCTCCACGCCTCTGGTGTTCTCTCGCTCCGCCGCGTGGAAGGCGCGGCTGGCACGGGCCAGCTTCCATATCTCCTTGGTGACGCCATGCATGTATACCGCAAGGCTGACGCCGCCGTAACAGACCAATGCTATCCTGAGTTCTTTCTGCCGCATCACTAACGGTGATGGCAGAACCGCGCGCCGCTGGCCAGTTGCACTGTCAGCGGCCCTTGCGTTCCGCTTTCGTTCCGGTTAGCAGTCGCGGTATGGCAAAGCCGAAAAAGCGCTTCATCTGCACCGAATGTGGCAGTATCTCCAGTCGCTGGCAGGGGCAGTGCGGGGATTGCTCCGAGTGGAACACGCTGGAGGAGGATGTCCCCGAGACCGCCTTTGCAGCCAAGCATCACCTGGCCAGCGGGGGAAGGGCGATCGCATTCGAATCGCTGGACGCTCCGACCGAGCCATTGGTTCGCCGAAGCACCGGCATCGCGGAGTTCGACCGTGCGCTGGGTGGCGGGCTGGTGCCCGGTGCCGCAATCCTGATGGGCGGCGAGCCCGGTATCGGCAAATCCACCCTCCTGTTGCAAGCCGCAGCCAAGATAGCGCAGGAAGGCGGTGCTGCTGTTTATGTCAGCGGGGAAGAAGCGACGGGGCAGGTGCGGATGCGCGCTGCCCGCCTGGGGCTTTCCAAGGCACCGTTGAAGCTGGCGGCTGCAACGTCGGTGCGCGATATCCTCACCACTTTGGGGCAGGACAGTCCGCCGGACCTGCTGGTTGTCGACTCCATCCAGACCATGCATTCCGACATGATCGAGGGCGCGCCCGGCACGGTCAGCCAGGTCAGGGCATCCGCGTTTGAACTGATCAGGTTTGCGAAGGAGCGCGGCACCGCGCTGGTACTGGTCGGCCACGTTACCAAGGATGGCAATATCGCCGGCCCGCGCGTGCTGGAGCACATGGTGGATACCGTGATGAGCTTTGAAGGGGAACGAAGCCATCAGTATCGCATATTGCGCAGTCTGAAGAACCGCTTTGGAGCCGTGGACGAGATTGGCGTCTTCGCGATGGAAGGGCACGGGCTGGATGAGGTGGGCAATCCATCCTCGCTTTTCCTTTCCGGCCGTGATGAACCGATTGCAGGCGCCGCCGTGTTCCCCGCGCTTGAAGGCACGCGCCCTGTTCTGGTGGAGATACAAGCCCTTATCGTGCGCCTTCAATCAGGCGCCACGCCGCGCCGCGCCGTTGTTGGATGGGATAGCGGGCGCCTCGCCATGTTGCTGGCCGTGCTGGAATCTCGCTGCGGCCTCAGCTTTTCGACGGCGGAAGTCTATCTGAACGTGGCGGGCGGCTATCGCCTTTCCGATCCGGCGGCAGATCTGGCCGTGGCCGCCGCATTGATGAGCGCGCTGGCCGACAAGCCACTGGCCGCGAATGCCGTATGGTTCGGCGAAGTCGCGCTTTCCGGCGAAATCCGCCCCGTTGCGCATGGGAACTTGCGCCAGAAAGAGGCGGCGAAGCTAGGCTTTCGGAAGGCCTTTGGCCCGGCTGATGGCGGGCAGGACGTTGTTGGCTTGCGATATACCGATGTGGGCGCGGTGACGTCACTCGTTGACCGCGTGATGGCATCGGCATAAATCTGATTGCGGATGACGGGATTCGATCTCATTGTGCTGCTGATCGTGGGGGTCGGCGCAATCGGAGGATTTCTGCGCGGGTTCGTGCAGGAAGTGCTTTCTGTTGGCGCATGGATATTGGCAATCCTTGCCATTCGCTTCCTTCATACAGACCTTACCGCAGCGATCCTTGAGTTCATGGGCTCTCCCGTCACGGCCTCCATTCTTGCTTTCGCGCTGCTGCTGCTGATTCCCTATGCGGCGATGAAACTGATCGCCAGCATCGCCGGCAGATCGACGCGCAAATCTGTACTCGGTCCCGTAGATCGCGTCCTCGGCTTCGCGTTTGGAGCACTGAAGGGCGTACTCATCGTGGTCGTGGCATTCTCCTTGCTGGTGCTGGGCTATGATACTGTCTGGGGCGCGAAGGGGCGCCCCCTATGGATCGTTGAAGCGCGGACCTATCAACTGGTAGATGCAGGCTCTCGCGCCATGGTGCAAATCGTTGAGGAACGTCGCGCGCGTTTGCACGAAGAACAACCCTGATGAGCGCCGAACGGCTCTATACCCCCGAAATGCTGATGGCCGCCGTTGAACTGGCGAATTATCCTGCGTTGGCTTCTGCACCCCTTCATGGCTCCGCCAAGTCAGTTGCTTGTGGCTCCACCCTGCATCTGGATCTCATCCTCGATAATGACGAGGCCATTGCGAACCTGGGCATGAAAGTGCGTGCCTGTGCAGTGGGGCAAGCGGCGGCTGCTATCTTCGCCCGCCATGCCGCTGGCCGAACCGCAACTGACATTGAGGAAACCTTGAACGCCCTTACCGGCTGGCTTGAACACGGTGGTTCGCAGCCGGACTGGCCCGATTTCTCGCTGATTGCGCCTGCCCGCGATTATCGCGGGCGGCACGGCGCGATGATGTTGCCCTGGAGGGCGGGAATAGCGGCTCTTTCCAGCGCGGCTGCGGCAAGCTAACAATCGCTGCAAGGCAATTTCCGTGGGGCAGGTGAGAATATGGTGATGGCGGCGGCAAATACTGTTCACGAACCCAGCAAGAAGGAAATCCGCCTGGTCATCGCTGCCAGTTCTGCCGGCACGGTGTTCGAATGGTATGATTTCTTCATCTACGGCACGCTGGCCAGCCTGATCGGCGCAGCCTTCTTCCCCAGCGGTAACGAGACGCTGCAGACGCTTCTGGTCTGGGCAGGATTTGCGGTTGGCTTCGGCTTTCGCCCTTTGGGTGCGATCCTGTTCGGCTTTCTGGGAGATCGCCTGGGGCGCAAATACACGTTTCTCGTCACCGTCACCCTGATGGGCATCGCGACTGCTGGCGTTGGCCTGATACCCACTGCAGCAACAATCGGCATCGCGGCCCCCGTGATCGTCCTGCTGTTCCGTATTCTGCAAGGCCTTGCGCTGGGCGGCGAGTATGGCGGCGCGGCGATTTACGTTGCCGAACATGCCCCGCCGGAAAAGCGCGGCTTCTACACCAGTTTCATACAGGCCAGCGTGGTGGGCGGCTTCGTGCTTTCGATCATCGTCGTCCTCACCTGCCGTGCGTTGATACCGCCAGAAGAATTTGCCGCGTGGGGATGGCGCATTCCGTTCCTCCTTTCGCTTATCCTGCTCGCCATTTCGCTCTGGATGCGCTTCAAGCTTTCGGAAAGCCCGGTTTTCAAGGCGATGAAGGATGCGGGCGAAACAGCGGGCAATCCCTTTATCGAAAGCTTCACCTATCCCGGCAACAAGAAGCGTATCTTCGTGGCCCTGTTCGGCATTACCGGTATTTTGACGACGATCTGGTACACGGCTTTTTTCTCCGGCCTGTCGTTCCTGCGCGGTCCCATGCGGGTGGACGAGCAGGTTGTGGAACTGATCCTGCTGCTGGCTGGCACCATCGCAATGGGGTTCTACCTCGTCGTCGGCCGATGGTCTGACAGGGTGGGGCGCAAGAAGCCGATCATCATCGGTGCCCTCGCTACCCTGGTGCTGATCTTCCCGCTGTTCTGGGGCATGGGCTCTCTGGCCAATCCGGGCCTGCAACGCAGCGCCGCAGAGGCGCCCGTGGTGGTGAGCGGAGAAGATTGCAGCTTCGATCCCTTCGCAGAGGTACAGGCGACCGCGTGCGGCCGCGTGTTGCAGGATTTAACGGCGCTTGGCGTGTCCTACGATCTGGAAGGCGGCGCGCAGCAACAGACAGTCGCGATCGGGGCGTCGCGCCTCGAATACTCTTCCCTTGATGCCACCAACCGCCGCGCTGAAATACAGGCCGCGCTGGAGGCGCAGGGTTACGATTTTTCAACACAGACACCGCCGGTGCTCAACATCATTGGCATCGTCGCGTTGCTGCTGGTGTTTGGCGGCCTCTCGGCGCTAACCTATGGCTCCGTTGCGGCACTGCTGGCGGAAATGTTTCCGCCCAAGATCCGCTATTCGTCACTTTCCATTCCATACCACATAGGCGCCGGCTATCTTGGCGGTTTTCTGCCCCTGATCGCAGGCTACATCGTTGCTCGCACGGGCGATGTCTATTCCGGGCTGTGGTACACCTGGGTGGTGGTCGCCTTCGGTATGGTGGTTGCCTGGTGGGGCATCCCGGATGGACCTCCGCGTGATTTTGAAGATGCCCCTGCCTGATCCGCTGCCCAAACCGCCCCCGGCCACCCTGCGTCTGCGTATAGATACCGATTCACTGGCCGCAAATTGGCGAGCGCTGGATCGGCTATCGGGCGCTGCCACCGCCGGGGCGGCGGTGAAGGCGGATGGCTATGGCCTGGGAATTGATCACGTGATGCCAACCTTGCTGACGGCAGGTGCAAGGCAGTTCTTCGTCGCGCATTGGGGAGAAGTTGCCAAAGTTCTGCACCATACTGACGGGTCGAACATCGCGGTGCTTCACGGTGTGACGACGCAGCAGGAAGCAAACTACGCAAGAGCGACAGGTGCAATTCCGGTACTCAATTCCATGCGGCAAGTGCAAGTGTGGCTGGAAACCGGAGGCGGGGTGTGTCACCTGATGGTGGACAGCGGGATTAACCGGTTAGGCATAGAGCCGGACAACCTCGGCGCGCCGCAGTTGCAACAATTGCAGATCGATACATTGCTGTCGCATCTGGCCTCCGCCGACGAGGACACCTCGCAGAATGCCGGTCAGCTGGCGATTTTCCGCCAAGCCACGACGCAGCTCAGCGCCCAAAATTTAAGTCTGGCGAACAGTGCCGGAATTGCGTTGGGTAAAGATTATCACTTTGATATCACGCGCCCTGGCCTGGCGCTGTATGGCGGCGTTCCGCGGGCCGAGCTTGCCGAGCACATAAGGCAAGTGGCTTACCTGGAAGCGGCCGTTTTGCAGCTGCGAAATTTGTCACCGGGCGATACGGTGGGATACAACGCAACCTGGCGTGCAGAACGATCAATGCGCGCGGCTGTTGTTTCCTTAGGCTATGCTGACGGTTTCTTGCGCTGTTGGGCCGCGAAAGGTGCGCTGCAGCATAACAATCGGACCCTTCCCATTCTAGGCCGGATTTCAATGGACATGGTGATCGTCGATTGCGGCGATGCCGACATTGCAGAGGGCGATTTCTGCCAGCTTATCTATAGTTTACCGCAAGCCGCCGCAGTTGCACAATTGTCGCAATACGAGCTTCTTACCTTGCTTGGAAACAGGTTCGAT
>JBASBA010000360.1:0-3925 GCA_049650885.1 Alteraurantiacibacter sp.
CATTACGGCTGGCCTTGGGTATATTACAACGACGTGATCGACGAGAGGGTGGAAGCGCCCATGCCGCGTTACCTGACCGAATACACCCGTACGCCGCAATACGCCTTGGGCGCGCACGTCGCCGCGCTGGGCATGGTGTTTACCGAAGAAGGCACCAGAATGGGTGAGTTGTTCGGGCAGGGTGCGTTTATCGCTCGCCATGGCTCCTGGAACCGGATTCCGGCGTCAGGCTATGATGTGGTATTCGTGGCCTTTGACGATCGCGGAAATCCCGTTGGCGAACCGCGCAGCGTGCTCGCACCCTTTCTTGCCCGCGAGGGGCAGACGCATGGTCGCCCAACCTGGGTGGAATGGGACCGGACGGGTGCCCTGCTGGTGAGCGATGACACAGGCAACATCATTTGGCGCGTGACCTCACCAAATTCCGAAGGGGCTGCGGCCATAGAGCGTAACCGCGGGGAGCGATTGCCGCCCCGTCGTGAGCTGACCGACGATCCCTCACGCGCTTTCGAAGAAGGCGCGATCGATCACAGCGACATCATGTAGCCGGGAAAGCTGGCCTTCAGGAAAGTGACTTACCGGCCCGCCCGGCCAGCTCTGTAATGAAATGCCAGGCGATGCGGCCAGATCGTGCACCGCGTCGCTTGGCCCATTCCAGCGCTTCTGCCTCGTCCAGTTCCAGCCGGTATTCTGCCGCATAGCCGTGCAGGATATCGAGATAATCCTCTTGGCTGGCATTGTGAAAGCCCAGCGAAAGACCGAAGCGATCTGCCAATGCCAGATTGTCATCCAGCGCATCACGCGGGTTGATCGGATCGTCCTGCTCGCTGGTGTGGCGTGCAATGATCGCGCGCCGGTTGGACGTTACGGCAAGGCGGACATTCCCAGGGCGCGCTTCCACACCGCCGTCCAGCCAGCTTCGCAAATGGCGCGGCGTGATGGAATCACCTTCGGCAAATCCCAGGTCATCCAGAAAAACGAGGAAGTTTCGCTTTTCATTCGCCAGTATTGCGAAGAGTTTGGGAAGCGACGCTACGGCGTCAGTCGCTACCTGCACCATTGCAATGTTCCCGCCAGCGTCTTGTGTACTGGCCACGGCAGAGCGCAGCAAGGCGGACTTCCCCATACCGCGCGCACCCCATAGCAACATGTCATGGGCTGGATTACCATTGGCCAGGCGATCAACATTGCCCACGACAGCGGCTTTCTGCTTGTCTATTCCGCGCAGCAGATTGAGCGATGGTGCGGTGATCGCCGGGATGCCGCGCGCTCCGCCAGCGTCCCAGACGAAGGCGTCGTCCTCATGCCATTTAACCTGCAGGCTGGTGGCCGGCGCCAGCGCCTCGAGTGCGGTGGCTATACGAGCGAGGAGTTGGGCTTGGTCTTCCATCCGCAACGTCTCTATAGGCGAGCGTGATGAACAGCAAGCAACCGACCATCTCGCCAGATGCAAAGGGCATTGCGCGCGCAGCGAGTATCTTGCGTGATGGCGGCCTTGTCGTGATGCCGACGGAGACGGTTTACGGCCTTGCAGCGCGGGCGGACAGCGCGGATGCGGTTGCGCAGATTTATCGCACTAAGGGCCGCCCGGATTTCAACCCTTTGATCGTGCATGTTGCATCGCTTGCCATGGCGAAAGACCTTGCTGTTTTCGATGGCGTGGCAGAGCAACTGGCCCATGAGTATTGGCCGGGCCCACTCACGCTGGTTCTGCCACTGATGGTGTCTGCTGGCATCGTTCCCGCTGTCACAGCAGGCCTCGGTACTATCGCCCTGCGCCAGCCCAGCCACCCCGTTGCAGCTCGACTTCTGCAAGAATTGGCCCTGCCACTGGCCGCGCCATCGGCCAACCGCAGCAACGGTGTGAGTCCGACGCATCCCGACCACGTCCTCGCTTCACTGGGTGATGGTGCGCCGCCAATCATCGATGGTGGTGCGTGCGATGCAGGGCTGGAATCGACAATTGTCGCACTTGATCCAGCAGCCCGTTGGCGGCTGCTCCGTCCGGGCCCCATAGCCGTCGAGGATCTGGAACGGTTGCTGGGAGGCCAGGCAAAGTCGCGCGGCGCAACTGTCGAGGCACCTGGTCAATTGCGGAAACACTATTCGCCCGGCAAACCTGTCTTTCTGGATCAGGCACAGCCTTCAGATGATTGCTTCATGATCGGATTCGGGAATGTCGCGGGCGATGTGAACCTGTCCCCCAGCAGTGATCTGGCTGAAGCAGCATCGCAGCTTTACACATTGCTGCATCGGGCCGCCGTCTCGGACCGCGGGTGTATCTGCGTCGCGCCAATCCCGAAAATCGGCATGGGGCTAGCGATCAATGATCGGCTTTGGCGGGCGGCCGCACCCTAACGCATCGGCTCAACCGGAACGGTGGGCAGAATTGCCTCGATCTCACGACGGGTTGCCACGGCCTCCCGGCAGGCGCGGTCATCGCCGGACAGGCAATCGGATTCAAGCTCGGCAAGATCATCGCTCAGTTCGCCAAGCCGCTCTTCACGTCGACGGACTTCTCTGCCCCGCGCGCGGTCGGCTTCGTCCTGACTGGTGGTGGCCCAATCCGCCAGTTTGGCCCCTGCACGAACGGGGGCGGTCGCCACGTCGAACACAGTTCTTGCCACGCAGCCACTCAGCGCGAGGGCCGATAGCAAAGCCAGAGAGATTGACGCTTTTACCATGCGGCTGGGTCCGTTTAAACCATGTAAGCCGGATCATGGTGCTATAAACACCTGATTGCAATGTGGTTTGCGGTGAAGCGTCTCAGGCGTCTTCGCAGATGAGTTTGCCCGATCCCACCGAATTGCTTTTGCATGATGCAGATCCGCGGACGCGCACAGAGCCGGAACCGGCTATGCTCGCCTCCACATTTCCGTCAGATGCGAATTCGGCGCCGCCAGACCCCGCAACGCTGATTTCGGCATCATCGACCTGAAGCCTGGTCATGGCCGCGCTGCCGCTTCCCGCGATATCAAGTTCGAGTCGCGCTACCGAGCCGGACGCCTCAAGCGAGCCGCTGCCGGCAATAGTCACGTCCATCTCCTTGGCAGCGATCCCGTCGGCCTGCAAATTGCCGGACCCGGCTATGACGATTTCGGAGTGATTGGCCATCGCATCGGTCGTCATGGTCCCCGAACCTGCCATTACGAGAGATTCCGGAGCGGGCATGGTGACGTGTATCGTGGCTCGTCCGTCACTGCTGGTCCAGTCGCCAACTTCGCGATGTATCACAAGATTACCGTCATCACGGGCGAAACGCATCCGGGCACTCGCCTCAACGCTGCCGTCAACATCGATAGCAAATTCAGAACCGGCAGAAATGACAACCGCATCTGCACCAGCCAGCACCACGCCTGTCGGTGCGCTTGCGCTCATGTCCAGTTCGGCAAGGGGAACGCCGTCCCCGTCAAAATCGACATTCATGTTACCACACCCGCTCAGGCCAAAAACGGCTGCAAATGCCAGAACCGGCGCTGTCCTGGCGGCGATTTTACTGATGACCATTCCCTGCTCCTGCCCTTGCGTATTAGTAGGATAATACACTAGTGCACTGGTGACTGCAAAGACGTTCGTCGAGTGGGTTTTGCACTTGGCATACGGGGGCACACGCAAAAGCCATAAAAGCAAAGGGGCCGTCCGCGCAATGCGAACGGCCCCTTGGGTTGCCATACTGCCGTTCGGCAGGGATCAGGCGTCTTCAGCGTTCTCGTAATACTGGGGCGCATGTTCTTTCAGCACGTCCAGTATCTTGGTGAGCGCGGTCGGCTCGTCGGTTTTTTCCATCGCCGCCAGTTCACGTGCAAGACGCGAAGATGCCGCTTCGAAAATCTGCCGCTCGGAGTAGCTTTGTTCTGGCTGATCTTCCGGACGGAACAGGTCGCGCGTAACTTCGGCAATCGACACCAGGTCGCCCGAGTTGATC
>JBASBA010000361.1:0-4682 GCA_049650885.1 Alteraurantiacibacter sp.
CCGCAGTAAATTTGGCAAGGCAACGCATTGCCGAAAAGCCCGAAAGCCGCATGTGGGCGCTGGGCGCGCTGCTGGACTGGTTTGCGGACCAGCACCTTAGCGTGCGCTCGAATATCGTGTCACCGGCCAATCCCTGGGCGGATGGCGATGCAGGGCGGGCGCGCAACTTCACCCCTTCGCCGGGAAACGAATTCGCATTCCGCCGCCTTTCGCCAGACACGGTGCTGTTGCGCGTGCCCACTTTCAACAGCGACTATTTCGACGCGTTCGAAGCCCTGCTGGAACAACACCACGACGATATCACCTCGACCCCGAACCTGCTGATTGACCTGCGCGGCAATGATGGCGGTTCGGACCTGATGTATTCGCGCTTGATGAGCTATCTTTACACGCGCCCGATATACCAAATCGGTGCGGAACTGCGCGACACGCCGCGCAATCTTGCGACGCTGAAGGACAATGTTGCGAGCGGCGAATACCCCGCGGAAGTGCACGCATTCGTGCAAAATCTGCTCGATCTCGCAGAAGCGTCCGACAGTGATTACGTGCCCCTGTCAAACTCCGGCTTCGAGATCGTCACATATCCGCAGGTTTACCAATTCCCGCAGCGCGTTGGCATTCTTGCCGAAGGTGCAGGCTCTTCGGGGGACCAGTTCGCCATTGATGCCCGCGCCAGCCGCAAGGTATCTCTGCTGGGCGGGCCGACGCAAGGCGTGATCGATTACTCCAACGTAATCACGGCGCCCGCACCATCCGGCGATTTTGAACTGGCATGGCCGATGACGCGGTCCATGCGCCTGCCGCACGAGCCATTCGATAATGTCGGGGTGCAGCCTGACGTGCCATTTCCCGATGGCGGGGTCGCAGACGAGATAGCCTGGGCACAGGACTGGCTGGAAAGCCAGCCGGATTAGGCCGCCGTGCCATCAAGCCATTTTCAGGCTTTGCACGTCCAGCCCGCTGGGTTCCTGGAACAGGCGCAGGCCGAATTCCGGCAGGATGGCGATCAGGTGATCAAAAATATCGGCCTGGATGCGCTCGAACTCACCCCAGTCTGTGGTGTCGGCAAAGCAGTAGACTTCCAGCGGCAGGCCCTTGGGTGAAGGGTTAAGCTGCCGCACCATCAATGTGAAGCCTGCCCCTTTCAATTCCGGATGCGCCTGCAAATATGCAATTACATAGGCGCGCAGCGTGCCGATATTGGTAATTCGCCGCGCGTTTACCGGGTTGCTGTCGCCCGCCAGTTCCCGCGCGTTCCATTCCGACAATTCCTTGTCCTTGCCGATAAGATAGTCGGACAGCAGGCGGAAACGGGCAAGATCATCCACCTCGCTCTGCGTCAGGAAGCGAACTGAGTTCTGATCCAGCGCCATCGCGCGCTTGATCCGCCGCCCGCCCGAATTCTTCATCCCGCGCCAGTTCTTGTAGCTGTCGGCGATAAGCTTGTGGGTTGGTATGGTGGTGATGGTCTTGTCGAAATTCTGCACCTTTACCGTGTGCAGCGCGATATCGATCACGTCGCCATCGGCATCCATCGAAGGCATCTCGATCCAGTCACCCACGCGCAGCATATCGTTGCTGGAAAGCTGGACGGAGGCGACAAGGGAGAGGATCGTATCCTTGAACACCAGCAGCAATACGGCAGCCATCGCGCCAAGGCCCGACAACAGCAGCAGCGGCGACTGTTCGATCAGTGCGGCGATCGCCAGGATAGCGGCCGCGCAATAGATTACGATCTTGAAGACCTGGATATAGCCCTTGATCGGCTTGTTCTTCGCCTGCGGCTGGCGGGTATAGATCTCGTTGACGTAATCGAGACCCTTGCTGATCGCCATCGCAACGCTCAGCACCACGCCGGCCATCGCCAAGTTCTGGACCAGCGTGCGCACAAGGGGATAAAGATGCGGCACCAGTTCGATGCCGTTGGCCATGATCAGCAACGGGGCGACGGTTGCAAGGCGCGCTGCGGCCTTGTCCGCCGTTTTCGTCCGGGTATCAAGAAACGGCGCGGCCAGCCGCAGCAGCACCTTCTTGAGAAGGAAGTTCACCGCCAGCGCGGCCAGTGCGAGGGCGGTCAGGCCAATGGCCGATTGCGCCCACACCGGCTGCTCTGCAAAAAGTGTCATTACGTGTTCCATGTCGCGGCGCGCCTAGCCGAAAGCGAGGACGTGTCTCAACCCCGCGCTTTTATATCCTGTCTGGACAAGACCCGCCTGCCCCCTCTAGCGAGCGCGACATGACAGCCCACAAGGACGGCGATCCTACCACGCTAAAGCGGCTTTACGGCCGATCCATTGGCAAGCCATTGCGCGCGCAGCAGCAGGAACTGGTGGACAGCTTCCTGCCGAAAATCTCCGTGCCCGACGATGGGCCGGTAACGGCGCAACGCCTGTTCGGAGAGGATTGCCCACTGCATTTCGAAATCGGCTTTGGTGGCGGTGAACATCTTGCCTATCGGGCGGACCTGCTTCCCGATCATGGCTTCATCGGCGCGGAGCCTTTTATCAACGGTGTCGCACAGGCGCTGACCCATGTGCGCGATGGCAAGCTGGCAAATATCCGTATTCATGCCGGAGACGCTCTGGAAGTGCTGGGGCGTGTGCCGGATGGCGCGCTGACAATGGCCTATCTTCTTCATCCCGATCCATGGCCAAAGGCGCGCCATGCCAAGCGGCGGATGATAAATGACGGCCCCGTGCAGATGATCGCCGACAAGCTGAAACCCGGCGGCGAATTCCGTTTCGGCACCGATCACCCGGTCTACGTGCGCCATGCCCTGATGGTGATGCGCCGCTTTACCGATGTGTTCGAATGGGTGGCCGAAGGGCCAGACGCCTTCCGCAATCGCCCCTCCGGCTGGTCCGAAACGCGTTACGAGAACAAGGCCCGCACCAAGATGGGGCACGAAGTCTGGTACTTTCGATTCAGGCGACGCTAAAGTACGAAATCGTTGTAAAACAATGTACTTAGCAGATTCATCCTACGCCAGAATTGCCTCCATTTCCCCCCTTTTTCCGCTTGCGTGATTGCCCGGTGATTGCCCGGTGATTGACAGAAAAGGGACACGAGGTTTCGGATGGCAACAGGAAAAATCACGAAAAAAATCGATAGATGCGCTCAAGCCAGCTCCTTTGGGATACGGACCTCAAAGGATCCGGTGCGAAGATCACTCCAGCTGGCTCGATATCCTATGTGCTGCAGTTCCGGATGGGCGGCCGTGAAGCTCGAACAAGACGCTACACTATCGGGCCGCACGGGTCGCCGTGGACACCGACGACAGCAAGAGCAGAAGCAGAGCGCCTTCTGTTACTAATTGCGCAAGGTGTTGATCCGGTAGACGACGACAAGCGGAGGCGCCGCGAATCCATTGATCTTGCATTCGACAACTATGCGTCGCATTTCCCTCGGTCCTGCAAGGGTGTTGGCTGGGCGAGGCTCGTTGAACGCGTCATCCGGCTTCATCTTGAACCGGTTATCGGAAAAAAGCCGCTTCCCCGAATTTCGAGATCGGACATCGTAGCCGTGCTGGACAACATGCCCGAGGAACAGGTTGCCAATCGCCGGAATGTCTTCGCTGTCATGCGGCGGCTTTTCCGCTGGGCGGTCAGTCGCGGCGATATCGAGCGCAGTCCGATGAAGGGAATGGAGACGCCGCCCCCGGTAAAACCACGAGATCGTTGGCTTAAGGATGATGAGCTGCGGCTCGTCTGGAATGCGGCTCCCTCAATGCCATCCCTGCTCCGGGCAGATCGTTCACTTGCTTATTGCCACCGGACAGCGCCGCGAAGAGGTCTCGGGAATGCGTTGGCAGGAGCTTGATCGGAGCGAGCGGTTGTGGACTCTTCCAGGCTCGCGAACCAAAAATGGTGAACCCAATTCGATCCCGTTAAACGATCTTGCGATCACAGAGCTGGACCGTCAGGCGCGCGGCGACGTCTGGCCGCGCAAAGGCAGGATATATGCAACATCGACCGGAGCCGGTTTCACGGGCTACGCCAAGGGCAAGAAGACGCTTGATAGCGCAATCGAGGCGGAACAGGGGGATCCGTTACCTGCTTGGCGGTTGCACGATCTGAGACGAACGCTTGCCACTAACTTCCAGCGTCTGGATGTGCAGTTCGAGGTCACCGAGGCGGTGCTCAACCACGTTAGTGGCTCGCATGCAGGTGTCGCCGGAGTTTATCAACGGCATGATTGGAAGGACGAGAAGCGCGAGGCTCTGGATGACTGGAACAGCCATCTAGTGCAAATCCTTTCCGCATCGGGATAATTGAATCTTGCTCGGGATATTAGCTTTATCGGGGTAATAAGCTGCGGCACGCCGCCGCTACTGGGCCTCTGGCAAAAGGTTTCGCACTTGCAAGAGGTCGCGATCCTCGATCTTGCCCGTTGTTAGACCAAGGCATCGGCTCGATGTGCCCGAGAACTTACCTCCTGCTGCGAATCGCTCCCTGAGGGTCGAGTTGACTGGGCGCGAAACGGATCATCTCGAATTTGGCGCATAGTCGACAACGCTGCGAGCCTGCAGGCGACCTGCAACGAGCGAGAGAGAAATCGGTGTTGACCAAATGTTGACCAACGAATTTTGCCGGAAGGCAGTGCGCCCCGAAGGGGAGATAAATACCTAATTCTAAAAGAAAAAATGGAGCGGGCGAGGCGATTCGAACGCCCGACCCCAACCT
>JBASBA010000362.1:0-2918 GCA_049650885.1 Alteraurantiacibacter sp.
GCCTATGAGGGCGAAAACGCCGCCTGATTGCCGTGGAACTGGAAATTGACATTGAGGACTGGCCCGACGGTGATTGGGAAGCCGTGGCAGAGCGCGTGGCCGATGCCGCCCAGCAGGTTGCGCCGGAATTGGCCAATCCGCGCCTTATCACCAGCATCCTGTTTACCAGCGACGCCCGTATTCACGAGCTGAACCGCGAATGGCGCCAGCGTGACAACCCTACCAACGTCCTGAGCTTTCCCATGCTGGAGCGCGGCGATCTGGTGCATCTGGACCCAGACGAAGGCCCACCTGAAATGCTGGGCGACATCGCGCTGGCTTTCGAGACTTGCGCGCGCGAGGCGGAAGGCAAAACCATCCCTCTCCGGCATCATGCCGCGCATCTGATCCTGCACGGATTTCTGCACCTTGCCGGGCACGATCATGAAATCTCGGACGATGATGCAGAGAAAATGGAAGCACTGGAAGTTAAGGCGCTTGCACTAATGGGTATCGACAACCCATATAGCGACACCAATTCCTGAACGGAGAAAGTTACAGGGCGATGCCCGATACCGACAGATCTGACGATTCCCAAACCGGAGAATCGGAAAGTAGCAACGGCCTGAATCAAGGTGGCGGGCTGTGGAATTCCATCCGCGCCCTTTTCGAGGACCAGGGCGACACCAGCCTGCGCGCGCAGCTGGAAGAAGCAATCGACGAACACGAGGACGAAGCTGCCAATGGCGGCGACAAGCCTTCCAAGGGCGATTTGTCCTCCGTTGAACTGACGATGTTGCGCAACCTCCTGCATTTCAGCGAACATGATGCCGACGATGTGGCTATTCCCCGCAAGGAAATCATCGCGGTGGAGGCGACTGCCCCTTGGTCGGAAATGGTGGGCCTGTTCGCTGAACATGGCATCTCGCGGATGCCCGTCTTCCGCGATCAGCTGGATGATGTGATCGGCATGATGCACCTGAAGGATGTGTTTGCCTACATCGCGCTGGGCAAGGAACCGCCGCCCGATTGGACCGTGCTGATGCGTCAGCCGCTGTATGTGCCGCAGGCGCGCGGCGCGCTGGATGTGCTGGCCGACATGCGCCAGCGCCGCGTGCACCTGGCTATCGTGGTGGATGAGTTTTCCGGCACAGACGGGATCATCACGATCGAGGATCTGGTGGAGGAAATTGTCGGAGAGATCGAGGACGAGCATGACGAGGCCCCGATCGAGCAGGTCGTCGCTATCGACGAAGGCGTATGGGATGCCGATGCCAGTGTGGAACTGAAGGATGTGGCCAAGGTGGTTGGCGACCCGGCATTGGCGGAAGTGGAAGAATCCGTAGATACGCTGGGCGGCCTCGCCTTCGTGCTGGCGGAAGAGGTTCCGCAGCCCGGCACCATTCTGATGCATCCCAGCGGTTGGCGTATCGAGGTTACGGCCGGAGACGAAACCCACGTTACCCGTCTGCGCCTGCACAGCCCTGCCCGCCAGGACAATCAGGAAGACAGCTGACCCTCAAGCCTCTCGCAACGCAGCAAATTTTGTGCGTTGCGGCAGAAACCTTCGGGTAACGAACACTTTGGTCTCGACAGGGGCCGATTTTGAACGGACATTGCCGCCATGCGCCGCCTACCGCCCCTCAGAGCTCTTGAAGCGTTCATCCGTGTTGTCCGGCTGGGCTCGGCGCGCTCGGCTGCCAGTGAACTGGGATTGAGCCCGTCTGCATTGTCGCGGCGCATCAGCAATCTTGAAAGCTTTACGGGCCGCAAGCTGTTTTCCCGCACAGGCCAGACGATGAAACTGACCGATGAGGGGCGCACATTCTACGATGCTGTCGCGCCGCACCTTGAGGCTTTGGCAGCGGCGGTGGAATCACAGAGCGAGAACCTGCAACTTTTGCGCCTGCGGCTGGGCGTGATGCCGTTGTTCGGCACCCAGCGACTGTTCCCCAGGTTGAATGAATTGCGCTCCGTTCATCCGCGTTTGCATCTTGATATCGACACCGGCCCCCACCTGATTGATCGGGTGGGTGATACGCTGGACGCTGCAATCACCCTGATGCAGCATCCTGATCCGTCGCTGTATTCGGTGCAACTGGACCAGAACACCGTCCATGCCATTGCCAGCACCAGATTGGCGCAGGAGTTGGGCGACGAGCCTGACCTCGCGCTTCTGGAGAAGCAGACCTTCCTGCTGCACACAGATATGCCGCGCAGCTTCGATGCGTGGAAATTGGCGCTGGGCCTTGAAAAACTGCAACCTGCGGCGGTGGATCATTACGATTCTGGCCAGCTGATCCTGGAGGCTGCGGCGCAAGGGATCGGCATTGCCATGATGCATGATGATCATCTGGCGCGAAACAACGATACCCGACTGGCACGACTGTTCGATGTGAAGGTCGAAAGCCCATACTCCTACTGGTTCATCTGTCGCCCCGCCGATCTGGATGCGCGGCCCGTGCGGATCTTCCACGACTGGATCGTGCAAGCAGGGCTCTAGCATCGCAGCGGGAAATCGTGCATCCTCGGGCAAAGTCAACAAGACTTGGTTCAAACTGGGAGGACCGCCCGATGAAATTACTTAACGCATTGCTTGCCACCGCCGCCATATCACTGGCCACGCCCGCCGCGGCGCAGATGCGCGCGATGAATGATCCGGTGGTTGCCCACCCCGATCCCGAAAGCCTGTTCACCAGCGACGATCCCGAACTTCATCGCAACAAGCAGGCGGCCCTGCATATCATGCGCGAACTGTTGCAATGCAATCAGTGGGATCGCGCCGGCGAATGGCTGACCGATCACTACATCCAGCACAATCCCATGGCAGCATCAGGCCTGGAAGGCGTGATCTACTATTTTACCGAGGTCGCCAAGCGCGAGCGGACTGACGACTGCGGTCAGCTAACCAGCCCTATCGTAGCCGTGGTGGCAGAGGA
>JBASBA010000363.1:0-8109 GCA_049650885.1 Alteraurantiacibacter sp.
CGCATGGCCAGATCATCAGTGGCCGGTGAAATCCATCAGGGCGTGCGCCTTCACGTCTGCATCGGCCAAAGCGCTGGCGCCGCCCAATTCCGGTAAGTCGATCAGGAATAGCGCGTCCGATACAGTAGCGTCAGCCCGGCGCAGCAGGCGGGCAGCAGCTATCGCCGTACCGCCTGTTGCCAGCAGATCATCCACCAGCAGAACGGTATCTCCGGCTGATATGATGGATGGGTCAAGCTCGATCCGTGCCTGACCATATTCGAGCGCATAGTCCTCCCCAATGCAATCGACAGGCAATTTGCCGGCCTTTCGTACAGGTACGAAGCCCACACCTAGCTGCACGGCAAGAGCAGCACCGAAGATGAAGCCGCGCGCTTCCACCCCGGCAACCTTGTCTGCGCCAAGGCTGGAAGCAATCTCAGCCATCATATCAATGGAGGCGGCCAAGCCTTCACCGCTGGCCAGCAATGTTGTGATGTCGCGAAACTGGATGCCGGTAGACGGAAAATCCGGGACCGTGCGGATCAGCTTTTTCAGCGATTCACGCGACGGTCCCGGAGTCAGGTCCGGTTTTCGGCCCGGATTGTTATCCGGCAATTCGGGCTCAGTCCTTGCGATGCTTTGGCTTTGCGTTGGCCCAGATCTGCTTTTTCGCAAGCCAGGCAAGGATCGTGGCGAACAGCAGGAAGCCAAGCACGGGCCAGCCGGTCTGCTTGCGCTTGATCAGCTTCGGCTCCGCCGTCCAGGTCAGGAAGGCCGCCACGTCCTGCGACATTTGCGAGATCGTAGCGTCGGTGCCATCCGCATAGGTAACCTGTCCGTCGCTGGTCAGCGGTGGTGCCATCGCCAGGTTGAGGTTGGCGAAATACGGGTTGTAATAAAGACCCGTGCCTGGCGCTGCATCGGGGAATTCCTCCAGCATGCGCTGCGGTGGTTCCTGATACCCTGTCAGCAGGGAATAAATATAATCGCTGCCGTGGTGGCGGGCCTTTGCCATCAGCGAAAGGTCAGGCGGAATGGCGTTGTTGTTAGCAGCAGCCGCGGCAACGGCATTCGGATATGGCTTTGGAAAGTAATCCGTCGGCAAGGCCTGACGCATTTCGCTTTCACCCGTGTCCGGGTTCACGCCGGGAACCTGCCACGTGGCGGCTTCGGCCTTTACCTGACCCTCGGAATAGCCAAGCTGCGAAAGGTCGCGAATGGCGACGAAGTTCAGCGAGTGACAGGCTGAACACACTTCCTTGTAGACCTGGTAGCCGCGCTGCAGCTGAGCATAATTCCAGGTGCCAAAGGCACCGTCGAAGGAATAGCCGGCTTCGGGGCCGTGGGCCTCTTCATGGAAGGCATGTTCTGCGGTTTCGGACACGTCTTCGGTGGCGGCGGTATAAGCGCCGGTGACGAAGGACAGCAACACCACGAAGGCGAAGCCGAGACCGATAAGGATACCAACAAGGCGGATCATTTTTTCGTCTTTCCCTTAATCTCGACTTGTCAGACGCCCACCGGCTCGGCGTTTTCGCCCAGCACGGCTTTCTTGTCCGAACCCAGCACAGCCTCGGTGATCGAGAACGGCAGCGGATCGGGCCGTTCGATCGAGGAAATGATCGGCAAGATCACAAGAAAGTGCAGGAAGTAGTAAGCAGTGAAGATCTGGCTGAGCATCACGAACGGCTCTTCAGCCGGCGCACCGCCCAGATAGAACAGGGCCGCCATCGTCGGGATCAGACCGAACCAGAAGAACTTGCGGAACAGCGGACGATAGTGGCCGCTACGAACCGGGCCCTTGTCCAGCCAAGGCAGGAAGAACCAGACGAGGATGGCGCTGAACATGGCCAGCACGCCCCACAGCTTTGCAGGCAGGATGAAGTCGAATGTGAAGGCGCGCAGGATTGCGTAGAACGGGTAGAAATACCATTCGGGCACGATGTGCGCAGGGGTGGAGAGCGGGTTCGCCTCGATATAGTTATCGGGGTGGCCCAGCGTGTTCGGGAGGAAGAACACGAACGCCATGAAGATGATCAGCGCCAAGCCAAGGCCGAAGCCGTCTTTCGCCGTATAGTACGGGTGGAAGGGCAATGTGTCGCTTTCATTCTTCACTTCCACGCCGGTCGGGTTGCTGGAGCCCGGAATGTGGAGCGCCCAGATGTGCATGATAACGGCACCCGCGATCACGAAGGGCAGCAGGAAGTGCAGGCTGAAGAAGCGGTTGAGCGCGGCATTGTCAGGCGCAAAACCACCAAGCAACCATGTCTTCAACGGCGGACCAACCAGCGGAATAGCCTCGAACAGGCCGGTGATGACCTGCGCGCCCCAGAAGCTCATCTGGCCCCAAGGCAGCACGTAGCCCATGAAAGCGGTGGCCATCATCAGCAGGAAGATGACCACGCCGATCAGCCAGATCATTTCACGCGGCGGCTTGTACGATGCGTAAAACAGTCCGCGGAAGATGTGGATATAGATCACGACGAAGAAGAAGCTGGCACCGTTGGCGTGCGCGTAACGCATCAGCCAGCCCCAGTTTACGTCGCGCATGATGTGTTCGACGGAGGCGAAAGCAACCTGCGTGTTGGCGGCATAATGCATCGCCAGCACCACGCCGGTGACGATCTGCAGCATCAGGAAGAATCCGGCGAGTACGCCAAAATTCCAGAAGTACGAGAGGTTGCGCGGTACGGGGTAGCCCGCACCCACCGCGTTGTAGACTAGACGCGGAAGCGGCAGTTTCTCGTCGAGAAACTTCGTCAGTCCGTTTTGCGGAGTATATTCCTTGGCCCAGGGGAAGCTCATGTTCTTCTCTCTTGCCTCAGCCGATCACGAGGGTCGTGTCGGAGTTGAATACATATTCGGGGACGACCAGATTGGTCGGCGCCGGACCTTTGCGGATACGCGCGGCGGTGTCGTAGTGCGAGCCGTGGCACGGGCAGAAATAGCCGCCGAACTCGCCCTTGTTCTCACCTTCTTGCGCGCCAAGTGGCACACAGCCAAGGTGGGTGCAGACACCCATGACCACCAGAATACTTTCGTGACCTGCCTTGGTCCGTTCAGCCAGGGTCTGCGGGTCGCGCAGCGATCCGACATTGACTGCATCGGCTGCCTCGATCTCGGCAGGCGTCAGGTGACGTACAAACACCGGTTGCTTGCGAAATACAGCCTTGATCGACTGGCCAACCTCAAGGCTGGAGATGTCCAGCTCTGTCGTGCTTTCGGCCAGAACGTCCGCCGATGGCGCCATCTGGCTGACCAGGGGCAGCAGCACGGCCAGCCCGCCAACACCTGCTGCGGAAACCGCGGCAATGTTGATAAAATCGCGCCGACGAACGCCGTCTTCGCCTTCGACTCCCTCGACTACGTCAGGAGTTGCGTCAGCATTACCAGTGGTGGATGCCATACCCTTGCCTTGCCTGTCGCCACCCGATGCCAGCTGGCCGCGTGGTGGCGTTAAGATTCGTTCAAAAGCCGCACGACGAACCGTTGCCGGGCGGCGGCTTGGCGCGGCTGATAGACGAGCAAAGTCCCGCTGCCAACCCGCCTTTTGGCGCTAATGTGACAAGCGCGGCGGTGATGGCGGCCACAATTTAGCCTGGCAGGCCTATCAGCGAAACCTGACGCCCCTTGGTTGGCTCCCCCCGATGCGTGGATCGCCGGAAGGAATAAAACCGCCTGGCAGCGGAATAAGTGTCCATTTGCAGGGGGCAAACCGATTCGATGCCTGCCGCCTCGAGTTGTGCGACAACGAAGCCTTCAAGATCGAAATGCCATTTCCCCGGTCCGGTTGCCTCGAAAAAACGGCGGTCGGCTGCGGCAAATTTCGCGCGCATGTCCGCGCCAACCTCATAGCTGACCTGCGCGATGGAGGGGCCGATAGCGGCAGCGATCCGTCCTCGTTGCGCGCCCAGTTTTTCCATCTGCGCAATTACAGCCTCAACAACCCCGCCTTGCGCACCGCGCCAGCCCGCGTGGGCAGCGCCGATCACGCCGCCGGCCACGTCTGCCAGCAGGACAGGCGCGCAATCGGCGGTAACGATGGCAAGCGCGATACCCGGCGTCGCGGTAGCCATTGCATCGGCCTGTGGTCGCCCACCCTGCGCAAAAGCGTTGGTGACAGCGATGGCGTCTGGCGAATGCACCTGTTTCACCATTACGACCTGCGCATCGCCCACGGCAAGATCGAATGCGTTAGCATCGCTTTGCGCGGCATCGAGGAAGCCGTGCGGAAGGGGCAGATTGTCCGCCCTGATGATGCGGCCAGTGTCACCCAAGGCTGCGGCTTACTTGCTCATACGTATCGCGTGACAGGGTTGGCGCTTCGACGATGCGTTCGAGTTGCGACTTCATCATCGCGGAACGCTTCGGCTCCATCCTTCGCCATCGGCCCAGTTGCGGAACGAATCGCGCGGCGGTTTGCGGATTGATCGGGTCCAGGGCCAGAATGACATCGGCAATCAGCCTGTAACCCTCCCCATCGCTGGCATGGAAGGCCTGCGGATTATAGGCGAAGGCCATGTAGAGGGATCGCACGCGATTGGGGTTCTTCATGGTGAAGTCGGGATGCTCTGCCAGCGCCTTCACATGCTCCAGCGCCTTGGGATGCAGGGAACTGGCCTGAAGGGCGAACCACTTGTCCACCACCAATGCATTGCCCTTGTAACGGTTGTAGAAATCCAGCAGCGCATTCGTGCGTTCTATGCCGTCCATACCGGCCAGCACCATCAAGGCGCCCTGCCGGTCGGTCATATTGTCCGCCGCCTCATATTGCGCCCACGCCATTGCGCGTCCCTTGTCGGGATTGCCGGCGGCCATGAACATCAGCGCCTGCGTCTTCACCTTTCGCGCGCCACGCGCTTTGGGATAAAGGCTGTATGGCACGGCAGATGCGCGTTCGTGCAAGGTTGCGAATTGCGCCTCCAGCGCCGCACCGATGGCAGCACGCAAGGCCTGCCGCTCCTCATGAATACGGCCGGGATCGGCGACAGCCATGGTTTCTGCCAGATAGGTTTCGCTTGGCAAAACCAGCAGTTCGCCGCGCATCAGGTCATCCAGCGAATCATCTTCCAGAACCGCCTCGATTGCAGCGATGATCGCGGCGCGTGCCGTTTCCCGCTCTGCACCATCGAGTTCGCGATCCACTGCTCGCTTCAGATGCGTGACGACAAGATCCTGCAGCGCCTCGTAACGGGCGAAGGGATCGTCATCGTGGGCAGCGAGGAAGACCAGATCTTCTTCCTCAATCTCACGCTCTATCACTACCGGCGCGGAAAAGCCGCGGTTGACCGAAAGGACGGGTGGCCGGGCGAAACCTGCGAAAGTGAAACTGTCTTCCGCCTTGTCGAGAACGATCAGTTCCTCGCCCTGATGGGCCTTCGATTCGCGGTCGAAAAGCGCAAGTTTCAGCGGGATCGGCATCGGATGCTTGTCTGGCTGGCCCGGCGTTGCCGGCACTGTCTGTGACAGGTGAAGCGTGGCGGTGTCGCCATCATGCTCCAGCCTTATCGTGATCCTGGGCGTGCCCGCCTGGCTATACCAACGGCGGAACTGCTCCAGCTCCAGCCCTGCACCATCTTCTATAGATCGGATGAAATCCTCACAGGTGGCAGCTTCTCCGTCATGGCGATCGAAATAGAGGTCCGTGCCTTTACGGAATGCCTCCGGTCCGCACATGGTGCGCATCATGCGGATCACCTCGGCGCCCTTGTTATAGACCGTCGCAGTGTAGAAATTGCTGATCTCGCGATAGCTGTCGGGCCGGATGGGATGCGCCAGCGGGCCTGAATCCTCGGGGAATTGTGCCCCGCGCAGCACGCGAACATCCTCGATCCGCTTTACCGGCGCGCTGCCCATATCCTGGCTGAACAACTGGTCGCGCAATACGGTGAAACCCTCTTTCAGGGAGAGCTGGAACCAGTCGCGGCAGGTGATGCGATTGCCCGACCAGTTGTGGAAGTATTCATGCGCGATCACGCCCTCCACCCCATCAAAATCGCCATCGGTGGCGGTGTCCTCGTCAGCCAGAACGTACTTGGTGTTGAAGACGTTGAGACCCTTGTTCTCCATCGCGCCCATGTTGAAATCCGACACGGCGACGATGTTGAACAGGTCCAGATCGTATTCCCGGCCGAAGGTTTCCTCGTCCCATTTCATCGATTTCTTGAGCGATTCCATCGCATGGCCGGTGCGGTCAAGGTCGCCTTCGCGAACGTAGATGTTCAGCATGACTTCGCGGCCGTTCAGGGTGGTAAATCTGTCGGTGTTTGCCACCAGTTGCCCTGCGACCAGCGCAAACAGGTAGCTGGGCTTGGGCCAGGGATCATGCCATTCGGCCCAATGCGTCCCGCCCTCTTCCCTGCCGGTATCCTCCAGATTGCCGTTGCACAGCAACACCGGGAAAGTCTCTGCATCGCCGCGCATCTTCACGCGGTAAGTGGACAACACATCGGGGCGATCGGGGAAGAAGGTAATGCGACGAAAGCCCTGCGCCTCGCACTGCGTGCACAACATGCCATCTGAAGCGTAAAGCCCCATCAACTGGGTGTTGGCCGAGGGGTCAATTTCGGTCACGATCCGGATCTCGTGTGAATCGCCCGGCAACGTGACGATCAGATCGTCCCCGTCCATCGTCCAGCTGTTGCTCGATTCGCCGTCGATCGACACCGAGATGACTTCCAGTCCATCTCCGTTCAGGCGGATCGTGGGGGAAGGCGTGGCCCTGGCGTTGCGCGCAACTGTCAGGATCGAAACGATGCGCGTTGCATCCAGTCCCAGATCGAAATCCAGCTTTACCTCGGGCACCGTCCAGGGAAACGGCTGATAGTCTTCGCGCCGGATCGTGGCGGGATCCTGCGGAGTGCGCGCAGCATCGGCGAGTTCGGGGTTGCCTTCAGGCGTGGAGGGTGTGCGGGCGATATCCATAGTGTTGGCCTAAAATCCTTGGGTTGGCGCGTCGAGTGTTTAAAACGCACGACATGGCTCATCTGTTCATATTTGGTCTCGGCTACACGGCAAAATACATTGCAAAGCTGGCTGCGAAGGCGGGTTGGCGTGTTTCTGCAACGGGTTCTGATGGCGATCTGGACTTTGCGGATCGCGATTCGGTGCTGCCCGTGCTGGATTGCGCCAGCCACATATTGTCCTCCATCCCCCCTGAAAGGGACAGCGGTACAGATCCGGTGTTGCAAACCTATGGCGATGCGCTGGGCGACAGATGGCTGGGCTACCTATCCTCCACCGGCGTCTATGGCGGCACGGATGGCGCCTGGGTGGATGAGACCGCGCCCACCGGCACCGGCAGGCGCACGGCGCGGGCTGAATGTGATGCGGCCTGGCTGGATCGCGGAGCGCGGGTCTTCCGCCTGCCGGGCATCTACGGGCCGGGCCGAAGCGGTTTTGACCGGGTGCAAAGCGGCAAGGCGCACCGTATTGATTTGCCGGGCCAGGTGTTCAGCCGTGTGCATGTGGAGGATATCACAAGCGGGGTGATGGCCGCGCTTACCAGTGATGCTCCATCCGGCGCCTACAACCTCTCTGACGATCTGCCCACCAGCCAGAATAGCGTGATAGAGGAGACATGCCGCCTGCTGGATATCGCGCCGCCGCCCTTGCAGATTATCGAGGAGGCGGGCCTTTCTCCCATGGCTCGCGGCTTTTATGCAGAGAACCGGCGGGTTGCGAACGGCAAGGCAAAGCGGGTGCTGGGTTGGGAACCTGCCTATCCGACCTATATCGAAGGGCTCAGGGCTGTGAAGG
This sequence comes from Alteraurantiacibacter sp., assembly GCA_049650885.1. Taxonomy (GTDB): domain Bacteria; phylum Pseudomonadota; class Alphaproteobacteria; order Sphingomonadales; family Sphingomonadaceae; genus Alteraurantiacibacter. The sequence goes on from JBASBA010000363.1 coordinate 7,741, forward strand.
AACAGGCTTGGTCGGGATAGGCTGCGGTTTGGCCTGGCGTGCGCGCAGTGCAATGAACAGACCGATCACCGCCAGCACGGCGCCGGACACGGTCAGCGCGTTCCAGCGATATGCCTCGAACAAGGTGGTAAGCAGCATGGCCACGATCACGGTGACGATCCCGTTATAGGCAGCGCGGCCCGCGCCAATCTCTCGCACCAGCGTGTAATGTAATGGGAAGGTAACAACGCTGCCGGCAATCGCCAGCCAGCCGATACCAAGCCAGAACGAGGTACGATCGGGCAGTGCGGGCGGCCCCGCGGTTATCCATGCCAGCGCGACATCGGCAATGGTGCCATACAGCATCGCCCAGGCCAGCAGGCTGACCAT
>JBASBA010000364.1:0-10605 GCA_049650885.1 Alteraurantiacibacter sp.
GGAGCGCTACTGGTGCTGGGCGTGCTGGTGGCCATTCTGGGTATGGTCGCGGATCTGGTGGCTGCCAATCGCAAACTGATGGAGGAAAACCTCGTTCGCACGCGCAAGCTGGAAGATTTGCTCGGCGCGATGCTGCGTGATCGCAATGCCGGACAATCCCCGTCCGTCAGTTCCCAGCAAAAAGACGCCGCGTGAACACGCAGTCTATCGCGCTGGCCGAAGCTTCGGGGCGTAGGCCAATGCGCCTGCCTGCTGTAACTAGCGCGATATGGCCAACCGTTGCGATTATCGCGGTGGTGGCGATGCAAACTAGCATGGTTTTCACCCGGTCAATCAACTGGGACGAGTTTTGGTTTTACCACCACGTTGCCGAATTTGCGCGCGGCAATCTGGCCGAGCCTTTGCAGAGCCTTCACGTAAGGTTGTTTGCATGGTTGCCACCCATGCCTGGCAGCGGTGTCGACAAGGTCGTGACCGCGCGGATAGTCATGCTGGCTTGCGAGGGGATCACGCTTTGCGCGATTTACGCGATTGCCAGAGGGTTTGTGAATCGGCCGGTCGCCCTGCTTTGCGCCTTGCTGTATCTTTCCGCAGGCTTCGTGATCCAGCACGGCTTTTCTTTTCGCACCGACCCCATGGTTACCGCCACCTTGATGGCAGCGCTGGCCATTCTCGCACGATGCCGCCTCACGGCACTTAATCTCGCTGTCTTTGCCCTGCTTGTTGCTGCGGCGGGAATGATATCGATGAAGGCTGTCTTGTATGCGCCGGCATTTCTTGGCCTTGCGTGGATGCGCTGGGCCGAGGGTAGTTTTTCTGCCGCAACCGCGCTGCGCCTGCTGGGAGCCGCGCTGGGCGCAATTGGTATGTTCCTCGCGCTCTACTTTTGGCATTCGACTGCGCTGACCACTGCAACGCAGGGGACATCCATGGCTGCCGGGGCGTCACGCTGGATGTTCTTTCTCGGTCTTCCGCCATATTGGCAGATGGCGTTGAAGGCAGCCATGACCGCGCCATTACTGACACTGGCTGCCCTGGCCGCGCCATTCGTGATCTGGCGCAGCAAACTGACCGCGGGCGCAAAATGGGGCCTTACCGGCCTGTGGCTGCCACTGACGTTGCCGTTCTTCTACACCAATACAGCCGCCTATTTTTACGTTTTCATGCTCGCGCCCGTATCGGTCAGCGTAGCGCCTGTTTTGCGGGCCGCGCTTGAACGGTATTCGGCACTTCTGATCACCGCCGTTTTAAGCCTGATGGCCATCGGCGTTTTCATCACGGAAGATCGTGAAATCATCGACAGGCAACGAAGCGTGGTGGAAACGGTGGAGGCCTTGATACCTCCGGGCACTGCATATTTCGATCATAACGGAATGGTCGCTTCACTTTCAAAAGCGAACTGGCTGATGACGCCAGCCGGCCTTTCCGGCTATCACAAAGCGGGCATTGCGACCTATCGGCAGACGATGGAAGAACGCATTGTGCCCCTGTTGCTTGCGAATGACGAGATGATTGCTGGAATGCTGGCGGGAGACAACACCGTGCTGTTGCGCGATGACACCACGGCTCTTCGCGGCAATTACCTGCCTTTCTGGGGCCCAATTTATGTTGCGGGATACGCTGTTCCTTCGGGTAGCGAGCAGGCAGTGGAAATTCTCGTTCCCGGCACATACACCCTGCTGGGCGGGCCTGCCGTCATAGACGGAGCGCGACACGGCGAAGACAGCGTAATGAAGCTTGTTCGCGGTACTCATGTGATCAAGGCGAGCGAAGCCGCCATCCGCCTGCAATGGGGCGATCACTTGACCCCGCCTAAGCAAAGTCTAGAAGAAGGACCGCTTTATATAGGATTTTGACGCACGTAACGGGAATGCGCACCTGTTTCGGTCAACAGACCGGTCATAATCGGGCGCGATATCGCCCCGCCAACGCTCAAGATAGATCCCGCGCACGTCACCGATGCGGTGACGGAAACAATCCGTGCGATTATTGCCGCCACTATGCCGGTTTTCCACCCGATATGGATGCGCTTGATACCATAGCGGAAAAGCATCGGATGAGGGCCATCTTTACGTCGGTTTCTGAAACACCGCACCAATCAGCACCGCTGCTCGCAAGGTCCAGCCCCCCGCTACGGCCAGGAGCACGCCCTCAAGACCGCGCGCTTCGTACAACGGTGGCACCAGGATAATTGTACAGGCGACACTTGCAATCGCGGCGAAAACGCCGGGCCGCGTGTGTTGTCGCAATGCCTGTTCCTGCCAGAAACCCGTTGGCAAAAGGCTCAGCCCGCCAATGACAAATGCCCACGGCAACAACTCCGCCGCAGTAAGATAAAGCGGCCCCAGCAAGCCTACAATCAGAAACTCCCCCAGATAAGTTGCAATTAGTGCCAAGATACCGAAGCCTGTCGCAGAGATAACAGCAACTAACGCGCCGTAACGCGGCAGTCGTTTATCCTCGCGTGCTATTGCGCGTGAAAGGACCGGCTGCGCTGCGCCTAGAAAGCCCTGTCCTACCATCACGGCGAGGGTTGCGAACTGGATCACGATGCCCAACTGCGCCACTTGCGCCAAGCCTGCCCCCTGCTGTCTGGCCAGCAGAACGGGCGCCGCGCTAAGAACCGCCACTCCTAGCATGGCAATGCCGATGGGAAGGCCCTGCCGAATAAGCGGCCGCGCTTCGCCGCGGTGGTAGCGGGGGCAGGATACGCCTGTAAGATTACGCGCTCGCAAGAAGGCAAGAATGCCTTCCACCATCCAGCTTAAGCTGTGCAGCGCTATCAGGAAGAGGATACTCTGCGTAATGAACAGCAGCACAAGCCCCAGTGCCACCTCCCCCAAGCGGCAGACCAGCGTAGTGCGTAGCGCGATGTCGCTGCGCTCCATTCCCACGAACACCGGACGCGCCCACATCACCAGACCTCGCCCGAAGACTGCCAGTAACGACAGGCCAAGTCCAAACGCTATCTGCGGCTGTTCGCCATTTCCCAAAGCAAACGCTGCCAGCGAAATGGCAGCAATGCCAAGCAACGACAAACGCAGGGCGAGAGTTGTCTCCAGCAGGGGAGAGGAATTCTCACGGTCGCGCCCGAGGCGGCCGGTTATGATGACTTCCATGCCCAGCGCGGTTGCCATGACAGCCACCATATATGTCGCCAGCACATAGCTCCACACGCCGTAGTCTGCCGGGCCAAGTACGCGGGCGATTATCAGCACATACGCGGCACGCAACAGCGCTTCCGCCCAATTAACTCCGGTAAGCAAAAGACCGTTACGCAGGATGGAGCGCAGGCCGGAAAAGGCTGTTTTTTCTACCATTCGCCTTCCAGGCTGCTCGACATAATTTGTCAATTCTGTAACCAATAGACTTATGCTGCGGCCCGACAATCACGCTTGCGCAATCATCCACACGCGCGTTCCCTTATCGCTTGTCGTATCCGGAGCCCCGGACGCTTGAGCGAGCAGCTTGATTTCTCAGGCTTGCGAGTGTTGCTGGCCGCCCATTCCCTGCGCGGGTTTACCGGCAGCGAGGTGCACCTTTTCGAACTGGCGACATATTTCAGTTCCGCTGGTGCCGAGGTAACCTGCCTTGCGCTGGAGGTTGGCGATCCTATGGCAACTCAATTGGCAGAGCGCGGCGTAAACTTGGTCAGCAAGTGGCAACTGATACGTAGGCCGCGCGATTACGATATCGTCTGGTCACATCATGAGACAACTTTCCTTCTCCTTCACGTTGCACTCGGGGTCAGTGCAAGGCGTCACCTCCACGGCCTGTTGTCCTGGCAGCACAAGATTGAAGGCGTACCGCGGATCCCGCTAGAACCCCGGAACGCAAACCTCCGCATTATCGCCAACTCTGCCGAGACGCGCGATGCAGCGATGCGATTAAGCGGACGCGACGATATCGAAGTGATGCCGAACTTCGTCCCGCAGGCGTTCTCGGATACAGTGCGCGGCACATTGCCGGATCAGCTAACGCGCGTGGCCGTGGTCTCAAACCACGTTCCAGACGAAGTTCTGCATGCGGTGAAACTGTTGCGGGACCAGTCAATCGAACTGACAATTTTCGGAAGAGGCCACTGCTACACGCGGCTGGACGAAACTACCCTTGCCGGTTTCGATGCCGTCATCACAATCGGCAAGACAGTGCAGTATTGCATCACCCAAGGAATACCGGTCTTCATCTATGATCGCTTTGGCGGCCCTGGGTATATTCATGCGCGGGATTTCGGCCACCATCTAGCACAGAACTTTTCAGGTCGGTCAGATCCGCGCAAGCGCGCAGGGACGCAGTTGGCGCACGAGGTGGTAGCCGGATATCCCGCAGCACGCGGGCAGGCTGACAACCTGAGAAGGGTATATGCCCCGGTCTTCGCGATCGAACATTGCGTTCGTCATGCGATTGGCAATCCTGATGACAAAGTACGGCCTGCACTTACAACACCTGAAAGACTGGCTACCTTGGGGCGCCAACTGCTGCGCCATCCCCAAGCAATCCTGCGGGTGCTTGCCCCGGACGCAGTCGCACGGCTTTCCGCTTTGTATGACGAGATTCGGAAAGGCAGGGTCTGACCCGCAATTCGCGGGTTTAGGCTATTATGAAAAACGGCAGATTCTTGATAATATTGTCCTTAAGCATTTTATTGCGCAGGAAAAATTGCTTTCGGCTGACCATGCCCATTTCAGGCAAATGCGCATAATCGAGCAAGATGTGTCGATCGCTGCCAGTCAACTGAGCGCCGTAGCGATCTACAAAAGCGCCCGCCTGTAGCTGCGTGTCGGTCAGCAGCTTGCGGCAGCGCCCAAGCGCCTCTCCGGCGTTGCTGGCCAAATAGCGAAGCTGCGAAATTGGATCGTTGGCATTCGCGCCAAGCGTATTGCCGCCGTGCTGACGATAGAGGATAGTCGCCTGCGGCACCCACACCAGTTCGCCCAACCCAGCGGCAACCATGGCAAGCCACCAGTCATGCATGCTGGCTTCGGGCGGAACTGGCAGCGCTTTTCTGCGCAGCGCCGCATTCCCAAGCGAAGCGCAACCAGTGACGACATTATGCATCATCACTTGCCGCAATTCCCGCCCCTCGTGCAGCATCGGTCGCCGTGAAAAGTGCTGATAGCTGTCGGAGATCGGGTTCAGCGCACCATCGACAACGCGCAGGTCCGAATATGCAAGGCACGGCAGGTGAACGCTGTTTTCGTTTTCTGCTGATTGCACTGCGGAAAGCATCAATTCCAGCTTCTCCGGGAGCCAGACATCATCCTGGTCACAGCAGGCAAAATAGGGGGCGTCGGATGGTGCCAGTAGCCTGGCAAAATTCAGTGAAGCGCCCAGGCCCTTGTCTGCGACTTCCAGTATAGTAACGCGCTGCTGCACACCCTTTTGCCAATCCCGCACAATTTCAACAGTCGCGTCGCTCGATCCATCGTCCCGAACTAGCAGATGCCAATCCTGGTGCGTTTGCTCTTTCAGCGATGCCAATTGCTCAGGCAGGAACCTTGCACCGTTGTAGGTGGCCAGCAGGATATCGATCCGGCTCACTGTGCTGCTGCCTGCGTTATTACTCTTCGCCATTGCTGTGTCAGCGCAGGCAGAGCGAATGCATCATGCAGATCGTTATGCAAATCCGGCGGCAGATCAGGCCTCTCGTCTGCAAACCTCTCTAACGCGTGCAGCAGGGCATTGGGATCGGCAGGCGGTACAAGATACAGCCCCCGCCTTTCGCCCTGCACGAGCTCGTCCATTGCTGGCGATCCGCGTGTTATTAACGGTTTGTTCGCCAGCAAGGCTTGGTAAACCTTGTTGGGAATAACTCGGGAGGCCTTGTCGCTCACGCCGAAAATACCAAGACAGATATCCGTGGAGGCCATCAGTTTCCCCAGCGCGTCATAGGGAACCCATCCGATGCGCCTTATGTGTGACTGTCTTCGGACATTCAGCCGTGCATCGATCCTGTCTGCTTCCTGCCCTTGCCCAACGATTGTCCAGCGAAAGCGTCGTCCGCGCGGCTGCATCGCGGCATCGATGATCGTGTCGATGCCGTGCAGTGGGATAAATTGACCATAAAAGAGGACGTCAACAGGAGCGTCATGGTCCCGGTCAGGCTTCGTTTGCGATATGGCAAAAGCCCCCGCTTCCGCGCCCACGAACACCGCGCCAAGCTTGTGATCAGGCACGTCGTGCAGTTCGCTCATCAACTCCGCATGGGTACGCGTGTCCATCACCACCGTGTCTGCATTGAGGCACGCCTTGCGCTCGATCCAGCGCAGCAGTTTGGCCTTCCAGTCGGCTTCAGATGCCATCGCGCGATCACGGGCATAAGTGTCATAGACTGACAGGAATGCGTCCCACACGACTGGTTTTCCGCGCAACTTGGCAAGTGGGGCAAGCAGCAGCATGTCAAACAGGCCAAGATACCCGATCACGACGACATCATGTTTTCCGGCCATTAGATAGCGGGCTGCCAACACCGGATATGCCAGCATCAGGATCAGCCCGATCCTCAGTTTTGCACTCAGCCCCAGATTGGCGGTCTTGTCCTCTACTCCGTGCCAGACACTAAAGTGGATCTCGCGCAGATCGGGATCGAATTGGCGCAGGCAATCGCGCAACAGCCGCGTTCGCGGTTTGCCAAGATCATAAGTGCCCAGAAAGACAACTCGCATCAATGGATCACTGCCTGTCGCCACATTTAATCCACCCTCATCGCAGATGCCGAAACTCGCGCCTCTTGGTGCAACCTTAACCAGTTCTTCACCTAAATTCGCAAGAAGCTGAATGCATGAAATCCGCCGAATTTTCCATGAAGACGGCAAAATCAAACTTTTAGGGGGTTTGCGAGAATGAGCGCATTCGGACGCAAAAGCGGCGCAGGTGGGATGTCCAAGGGCGCACGTCCGAGCTTTGGCGTAGCAAAGCCCATGCGGGGCGGTGGCTCTGGCAATGGTAAACCCGCAGCCGAGGAGCAATCCGTTCCAGTACCCGGCGGAGATCAATTCCCGCCGGTTCCGCCCGAAGGTGCAGCCGTAAACGGCGGTGGACCGCGCAACGAAGACGCGATGAGCCGACTGGCCGATCGCTCGAATGCAACCCATGACAATGTCAGCGAACTTGGCGGTTTCGAGGCGTCTGTCCACAAGATCAAGGAGCAGGTGCTGCCGCGCCTGCTGGAACGCGTTGATCCCGAGGCAGCAGCAACGCTGACCAAGGAAGAGCTTTCCGAAGAATTCCGCCCGATCATCATGGAGGTGCTGGCTGAGCTGAAGGTGACACTCAACCGGCGTGAACAATTCGCGCTGGAAAAGGTGCTGATCGACGAATTGCTGGGATTTGGCCCGCTGGAGGAGCTGCTGGGCGATCCGGACGTGTCCGATATCATGGTGAACGGCCCCGACCAGACCTATATTGAAAAAGGCGGCAAGCTTATGCTCGCCCCTATCAAGTTTCGTGACGAGAATCACCTGTTCCAGATTGCCCAGCGCATCGTGAACCAGGTTGGCCGCCGCGTTGACCAGACCACGCCGCTGGCCGACGCCCGCTTGAAGGATGGCTCACGTGTGAACGTGATCGTGCCGCCGCTGAGCCTTAAAGGCACGGCGATCTCCATTCGTAAATTCTCCGAAAAACCCATCACCATCGATATGCTGAAAGGCTGGGATTCGATGAACGACAAAATGGCAACGGCACTGAAAATTGCCGGTGCCTGTCGTATGAACGTGGTTATTTCCGGTGGTACAGGTTCCGGTAAAACGACCATGCTCAACGCCTTGTCGAAAATGATCGACCCTGGCGAGCGCGTGCTGACGATCGAGGATGCCGCCGAACTTCGTCTGCAGCAGCCGCACTGGCTGCCGTTGGAAACGCGCCCACCCAACCTCGAAGGCCAGGGCGCCATCACGATCGGTGACCTTGTGAAGAACGCCCTGCGTATGCGTCCTGACCGGATTATCCTGGGCGAAATTCGTGGCGCGGAATGTTTCGATCTTCTCGCCGCCATGAACACCGGCCATGACGGATCCATGTGTACGCTTCACGCCAACTCTCCGCGTGAGTGCCTGGGCCGTATGGAAAACATGATTTTGATGGGCGACATCAAGATACCCAAGGAAGCCATCAGCCGCCAGATTGCCGAGTCCGTCGATCTGATCGTGCAGGTGAAGCGCCTTCGCGATGGCTCGCGCCGCACCACCAATATTACCGAGGTAATCGGGATGGAAGGCGATGTTATCGTGACGCAGGAGTTGTTCGGGTTTGAATATCTGGATGAGGGCGAAGACGGCAAGATTATGGGTGAGTACCGCTCCAGCGGTCTGCGGCCCTACACGCTGGAAAAAGCCCGCCAGTTCGGGTTTGACCAGGCGTATCTTGAGGCGTGCCTGTAGGCGCAAATAATAACGGGCGCGTGATTGCAAGCACCTGGGATTCCGGCATCACTTGTGTTCCACGGCTGGTATTGCGAACGACTACCCCCCGGCGAGCCAGCCCACCCCTGCGAATGCCATCATGGCAAGGCCTGCAAATCCTGTCATCGCGCCGATATCGCGCCACGGCATGATGCCAACGCGATCAATATCCCTGCGCCTGCGCCGACGCTGGTCTCGCCATGCGCAAAATGCAGACATGCACAGCAGTCCCCCGCCCCAAAATCCATAAAGCGTCGCATCGCTGGCAAATCTGATCCAGTCGGGCAGGTGCATGGCTGCGACGATATGGGTGGCAAGACGCGCGCCATCAACGCTTGATCAGGCAGTCCGAAAGCCTATGGCCCGCACGATGACAAGCGCTCCCCGCGACGATTCAAGCGATCGCCCATTGCTGGCGCTGCTTATGCGGCTGGCAGGAATTGCAGGATTTGGCCTGATGGCCGCATTTGTCAAAATGGCGTTCGAGACCGGCATCCACCTGGCCGAATTGTTATTCTGGCGGCAGCTGGTTTCGCTTCCCATCCTTGTTGCCTTTGCCCTGATGTCAGGCGGATTGTCACAACTGGCAACCAGCAGGCCAAAGGCCCACGGCGTCCGCGCGGCCTACGGTTTGGTCGGTATGGTGCTGAATTTCGGCGGCGTCATTCTGCTGCCATTGGCAGAAGCAACAACGCTAGGATTTACGGCGCCCATGTTCGCCGTCGGGCTTTCAATCGTGCTGCTGAAAGAAAGTGTCGGTATCTGGCGCTGGTCGGCCGTTGCCGCAGGTTTTAGCGGCATCCTGATAATCGCGCAGCCGGGCAGCGGGCACATCCCGCTGTTCGGTGCGGCCGTAGCCTTGGGCGGAGCCTTCATGATCGCGCTGATCGCCATCCAGATACGAGACCTGTCGCGCACCGAGAAACCGCTGGTGATCGTGTTCTGGTTCAGCCTGGCCAGCGTAATCGTTACCCTGCCTGTCATGCTGTGGGTTCACGAGCCGATGACCAGTACGCAATGGTGGCTGGTGATCGGCATGGGTGTTGCGGGCACATGGGGTCAGGTTTTGGTCACGATGGCTCTGAGATTGGGTAATGTTTCCAGTGTAATTGTGATGGATTACTCCAACATCATCTGGGCCACGCTGTTTGGCTGGCTGTTTTTTGCGACTTTACCAGCGGTATCAACCTGGATCGGTGCCCCATTGGTCGTGCTGGCGGGGCTGATAATAAGCTGGCGGGAGCATCACCTTGCTAGACGCGCGTTTGTGGATCAGAGACAAGCGACAGGAACCTGATCGATATCTGTCGGTTATTGATCTTAGTGGCCTGTCCCGATTGGATTGGAAAAGGAAATGACAATGACCCGCAAGCTCATCCTGGTCGTCACTGCCAGTGTGATGGCCCTGACTGCTACCGCGTGCAACACTGTTCGCGGCGTTGGACAGGACCTGGAGTCGGTCGCAGACGACGTTGATCGGGCTATCTGAACAGGTTCCCGCCAGCGTCAAGTCTAATTAGGAGTTATCCCAATGCGTAAGATTTTGACCGCAGTAACCGCCGCCGTTTTCGTTCTATCGGTTTCCGCCTGCAACACCGTACGCGGTGCAGGAGAAGATCTTGAGTCCGTCGCAGACGGCGTTGACGACGCCACCTGAATTTAACCCCATTTCAGGGTCGCAAGGCGCCCGTCGGTCCATTCCGGCGGGCGTTTTATGTTTTGCGATAGACCAGCGTCAGATTGTTGGCAGGCATTGCATGGCGCGCAGTGCGTTCAAGGCCGTTTGACGCAGCCAGCTCGTCCAGCCACTTAACACTTCGAAGACCCCACGCCGGATCACGCGCTTTCAGACTGGCGTCGAACTGCAGATTTGATGCAGCAATCTCGACATCCGCCTCGATGAATGGGCCGTAAATCAGCAGGGGAGCGCCCTCTGGCAGAATACGACCAGCGCCCGCGAACAGCCCTTCACTGGCGGCAGTTGGGCTTATATGGGTCATATTCACGCACAGCACCGCATCGGCTTTGGCAACTGGCCATCCGGACGACGCTGCATCCAGCTTGTGCGGAGCCAGCAGGTTCTCAGATCCATCTTCCGCGCCCCAATCAGCGATCGAGGCCAGCGCATCGGGATCAGGATCAGTCGGCTGCCAATCCCATTCTGGAAAAGCGCGGGACAGGTACACAGCATGTTCGCCGGAAC
>JBASBA010000365.1:0-1580 GCA_049650885.1 Alteraurantiacibacter sp.
TCATTCACCATCGCCGAAATGAACGTCTGGTTCCCCCAGAAGCTGCCATGCCGCTTTCGGGATTGCGCATAAGCCCCGCTCATGACCGATGATAAGTGGATTGCTGAATGGCGGCCATCTTAGTGACAACCCGTCCAGACATTCCGCTGCGCCGAAACTCGCTGATGGAGCACCATCGTCTACCCCATAAAAAATTAGAATCTTGCGCGAAGACCGACATTCAGCTCTGTCGCAGCTCCTCACGACGAGCCTGCCGCGCGTCTAGAAGGCCGGGTTGAAATTGAAATAAAGCGGATTGGACAGCGCCACCAGGTCGCCTGGCACCACGCTGGCATTGGGCACCTGCGGATAGGGCGGCACGGCCCCGCGAATTTCGATGCGGTAATAGCTCCGCTCAGTCGGCGAAGGGGTGTCGGTAAAGGTGATCTCGCCGTGCGGCGGCAGGGTGGCGTCTGTAGCGCAGCGCCGTTCTTCACAACTGTCACCGCGTAAGGCGCAGCCCCTTCCAGTCCACCGACCAGCGCAATGCGGAACTGCACCGCCGCGCCGCTCCACGCCTGATTGTCGCCCGGCAGCATGTCGGCTACGCCATTTGCGTCCAGATCGGCGCTGAATTCAACCCTCGGAGCGAAAGGGTTCGCGCTGATCGCGATGCGGCCCTTGGTCAGCGCTGCGACAACCGCATCACCATTGCGCCCATCGGCCAGCACCCAGGTGGTGGGCGTGCCGATATAGTTGGCGGTGGCTTCGCGCTGGCGGGCATTGGTCATGTCAGGGTTGGGCACTGGCCCATGATGCGCGTCGCTCCCGCCGCGCCCCGCGATCATCCGCCCCGATTTGAGCAGATCGTCCCACACCGCCATCGACGCCTTGTTGCGGGCCCACAGCACCGAATTCCACACCTCCAGCGAAACCACCATGTCATAGGACATGCTGAAGGCATCATCGCCCGCCGGGTGATTGACAGAAAGGTGGATGCCCAGTTCCTGTATCAGCGCGGCGATGCGCACATCGCGGGCATCGCGCAGATCATACAGCTGCTGGTGATCATAGGGCCGTGCGCTGATCGGGTTGGCATGGCCGCGATGCGTGGTCCATTCCGCTCCGTAGAGCAGGATGATCCTGTCCAACCGGAACTCGGGGTCAGCCCAGGTGTTCACCGCCGTCGCGCCGGACACGTGATTGTCGTGATCGGAAATCAACAGGAAATCCATCCCCATTGCTTTGGCAAAGGTCAGGATTGCGGCCACCGGATGATTGCTGGAATCCTCGCTGTGGCGCGAATGGACGTGCAGATCGCCTTTGAGCCACACGCGTTCAGGCGCGGGGGTGGCGACCTCATCCGCCGCTGCTGCGGGGGCAAGGGTCAGCGTCAGCGCCGCCAGCATCATGGCACCAAAGCGCATCCGTTTCTCTCCCGCCTGGGCAAATCAGAACCGGGCCTGAATTTGCAGACCAATCTGGCGTTGCGGCCCTAGCCGCACCAGCGCATCGCCTCCCGACGCAACGTAATCCTCGTCAAGCAGGTTGCGCCCAACAAGCGAAACCGTGACATCATCGAAATTGATGCCCAGCGTCGC
>JBASBA010000366.1:0-10974 GCA_049650885.1 Alteraurantiacibacter sp.
GCGAGAGCATGGCCGACCATATGCTCAGCCTGCGCCTTTTTGTCCGGATTAACGGCGGGGCGAACCTGCCATTCGCCCGCAGCCACGCCCGCATGATTGCGCGCTTTGGCCGGTATCCGCATCGCAATCAGGTGCTGGAGCGACAATCGTCCCCTGCCGAAAAACGCGCGGTGGAGGCGGGCTTCGCCTGGTAGCTACTTCGGCTTTACCAGCTTTGCCGGGCGCGATTTCTGCGCGTCGGAAAAAAGGCCGTAGGTGCGGTTTACGTAATTCGACACGTCGATGATCGAATCGAGATAGGTGTCCAGTTCGTCCGTCATTTCCTGTTCCACCAGCCGGATGCGCGCACCGGGATTTTCGGTCTCGAAATGGACGTAAAACCACGGTTCTCCGCGCGTCAGCTTCAGTGGTTTGGTGATGTCATACCACTCGAACGCCCAGGCCAGCGGTCGCGGCCAGATATGGACGGGGTAACGCCCGCCCATCTGCACGCCGGGGCGCGGTTCGGGAAACCAGTGAAGGTGCGGCGCAGTTTGCACCACCCAGCACGGCTCATCCGCCACAAATACATAGGGCGCGGTAAACTGGATGATGGGGCGATCGGGGTGCCGCCACTCGCTGCTGGGTTGCACGATGAACAAATTGGCGCGGCCCTGCGGACGCATTGCAGATTGTTCGCCATTGTTGTCCACCAGTTGCAACTGCCCCTGCGCATTACGGGCGAAGGCAAGTTCCAGATCAACCGGACACGGAACGACGAAATGGCGCCGGTCAAAATCGATCGCCGCCGGACATGCCTGAATGGATTTCGCACTTTTCGACTTCGGATCGGATCGGCCAAAGGGCTTTGGCGGTGCCCAGATCGCGCTTCCCTTGGTATCCCATTTCACGGTCCAGCCGACGGTCAGCGTGCGCGATTTGCCCCGGCCTTCGGCCTCTGTGGCTCCCGCGTCTTCGGCGAAATAATCGTCCCAGCTCATTCTTGTCCCTCCGCCATTGCGGCGTAAAATTCGCAGATGTCGTTCACCGGGCACACATTGCATTGCGGGCTACGGGCGCGGCAAATCCGCTTGCCGAACTGGATTAGCCAGAAGTGGCCGTCTCGCATAGCCCACTGTGGAGATCGGTCCTCCAGCTGCTGCGCAGTCCTGTCGGCCGTTTTCGCATCTGTCAGGCCGATGCGGTTGCACACGCGGTGCACATGCGTATCCACCGCGATCACATCCCTGTCGAAGGTGAAACTCAGCACGATGTCGGCGCACTTGCGGCCAATTCCCGGCAGGGACAGCAACCCCTCCCGCGTATCGGGCACAACTGCGCCATGCTCGCCCAGCAATGCCTCGCAGAAATTGCGGATGTTGCGGGCCTTCATGTTGTAAAGGCCGCACGGCTTTATCGCCTGTGCGACCTGTTCATCCGATAGCGCCAGCATGCCTTCCGGCGTCGTCGCCAGCCTGAACAGCGCCCTCGTGGCCGCTGCGGTGTTGCGGTCCAGCGACTGCGCGGAAAGCATGCAGGAAATGCAGGATCGGAAAGCATCGGGCTGCCCCTTGGGGCCTTTTGCCCCCGGCGTGCGCCCCGGCATCGCCTTTGCCAGGCGGCGATAAACCTCCTCGACCTGCGCAGCCTCGATCACGCCGATAGCGCGTCCGTCGTCTTATCAAGCGTTGGATAGTCGGTGTAGCCTTCCGCTCCGCCGCCATAGAAGGTGCTTTCGTCCGGCTCGTTATAAGGGCCATCTGCCGCGATGCGCTGCGGCAGGTCGGGGTTGGCGATGAACAGTCGGCCAAAGGCGATTCCATCGGCACGATCGTTTGCGATCCAGTGCGCAGCCTCGTCCGGGCTGAAATTGCCGTTGACGATGAATGTGCCGTCAAAGGCGTCGCGCATGGCGGCCATAATGCGATCACTTTTCTGGCCATCTTCGCCGCCCGTGTGCGAATTAGGGCGCAGGACATGGAGATAGGACAGCCCGCGACCGGCCAGCGCCTTTGCCGCCGCGGGATAGGTCTCCTCCGGGTTGGCATCGGACGTGCCACCCGCCCCGCCCTGCGGCGAGAGGCGTACGCCCACGCGCTGCGCAGGCAATTCCTCGCACACTGCAGAAACGATTTCGCGCAGAAGGCGAAGGCGATTGTCGAGAGAGCCGCCATACTCATCGGTGCGGTTGTTGGTTTCCGAGCGGATGAACTGGTCTACCAGGTAATTGTTCGCGCAATGCACTTCCACGCCATCGAAGCCGGCGTTTGCGGCGCATTTGGCGGCGTGGCGGTAATCCGCGATTACGCCGGGAATTTCATCGGTACGCAGCGCGCGGGCCTGCTGAAACGGCACCTCCGGCCCGTCTTCCAACCTATCGCCCACGAATGCATTGCCTTCAGGCGTCCATTCGCTTGCCGAAACCGGCTGCCCGCCATCTGGCTGGAACACCGGATGCGAAATCGCGCCAACGTGCCACAGCTGGCAGTAAATATGTCCGCCTGCATTGTGCACGGCGTCGGTCACCGGCTTCCAGCTTTTTACCTGCTCATCACTGAAGATGCCCGGTGTCCATGCATAACCCTGTCCCTGTCTGCTGATCTGCGTGGCTTCGGAAACGATCAGGCCAGCGCCGGCGCGCTGCGCGTAGTAAAGGGCGTGCATTCCCGTCTGTGTGTTCACCTTCGCCCTTGACCGGCTGCGCGTCAGCGGCGCCATCACAATGCTGTTTGGCGCGTCAAATGCGCCAAACGAAACGGTGTTGAACAGGGGCGCAAGCGCGCTGTCGGCAGGCGTGATGGAATTGGTCATTGGGTAATATCCGCAAGAATATGGTGGTGGGATTTGATATGTGCTTCGCAACGGACAGATTGCATCCGTGGTTCCATAACCCGCTCAGGATAGGGTCCGTCCGGTGTCGCAATCGGATGCAATGGGACAGTCCGCACATTTTGGCACGGCCGGGCGGCAATTTACCTGGCCCAGCCGCTTTACCAACAGGTGATGCTCGTCAATATCGGATGCTGCCCACACCTCGGGCAATACCGGCATCAATGCGTCGTAAACCCGCGCGGTGTCGGCCTTTGGCGGTACAAGTCCGGTCCGCTGCATCACGCGGCGGTGATGCCCGTCAATCACCAGCGCGCGGCGGGCAAAGACACTGGTGTTCATCACCCCTGCCGCGATCTTGCGACCAACGCCGGGCAGGGCTTCCAGCCATTCCATCGCCATAGGATCCGGCATGTTTGAGAGATGCCGCAGATCGACTGCGCCGCGCTTCTCGATAATCGTGGCCAAGCAGGATTTCAGCCGGGTCGCTGCGACCTGCGGGAATGTCTGGTTACCAAGGGCGCGCTCCAGTTCGCTGACATCCGCCCGCGCCACGCCTTCCCACCCGCCAAACTGCACCTTTACCCGGTCGGTGGATGCGTTGGAGATAGGGGTCTTTGTCTGCGCCCCTATCACGCCCTGCACCAGCGTCCAGATCGGATCGCGGCGCTTGTCATTCAGGCGGGGCATAGGGCCGAACGCCGCGATCAGGGCGGCGTGTATGCGTTGCAGCCGTTCGGTACGCGGATCCGTCCCGAACGGCAGTTGACCTGTCATGCCTTGATGGGCGCCGCTTACTGGCGAAGCTGGCCGCGAATGGCGCCGTTGGGATATTCAGCCGTGTGCACATTCACATAGTAGTTTTGCAGGCCTTCGTTGAAGGCACCCTGCACCCAGTCGGTTTCGCCGCTGCATCCGCGCCAGCCGCCCTCGGTCGCCTGCTTCAGTGGCAGGACAACGGGACCGTCCACGCCAGCCGCGCCGCGATGGATATGCGCGCCGGTGATGGGGCCAAGGCCTGTAAGATCATTCAGATCCCAGCATACGCGGGTCAATTCGTCGGAAAAGCTGATTTCCGCTGTGCCGGAACCGGTGGGATCGCCCTGGTGCACCTCGTTCGCGCCGCGCAATTCCGCGGTATAGGTCGTCGAGATACGCTCGTAATAGGCCTCCTCGACGGTTTCACATCCGGTCAGGGCGACAAGCGAGGCGATGATGGCGGCAGCGCGGATTTTCATGGGCAGATCCTTTTCGGCAAAAATATCGTGCACCTTGAACGGACCCTGCCCGCGCCTGTTCCCCGGCGAAAGCTATTCCCATTCAATGGTGCCGGGTGGCTTCGATGTGTAATCGTACACCACGCGGTTGATACCCTGCACCTCGTTCACGATGCGCGTGGCGCACTGGGTCAGGAAGCTGGCGTCGAACGTGTAGACATCCGCCGTCATCCCGTCGGTGCTGGTCACGGCGCGCAGCCCGCACACACTGTCATAGGTGCGGCTGTCGCCCATCACGCCCACGGTCTTTACCGGCAGCAATACGGCAAAGGCCTGCCAGATCGCATCGTAAAGGCCCGCCTTGCGAATTTCGTCGAGGTAGATTGCATCGGCCTTGCGCAAAATATCGCAACGCTCCTTCGTCACCTCCCCCGGAATACGGATCGCAAGGCCGGGGCCGGGGAAGGGGTGACGGCCGACAAAGGCATTGGGCAACCCCAGTTCACGGCCAAGATCGCGCACCTCGTCCTTGAACAATTCGCGCAACGGCTCCACCAGTTGCATGTTCATGCGATCGGGCAGACCGCCGACATTGTGATGGCTCTTGATCGTCACCGACGGCCCGCCAGTGAAGCTGACGCTTTCGATGACATCGGGGTACAGCGTGCCCTGCGCCAGAAAATCTGCCCCGCCAATCTTGCGCGCCTCTTCCTCGAACACGTCGATGAAGGTCTTGCCGATGAACTTGCGCTTCTTCTCTGGGTCGGTTTCGCCCGCCAGGCCGGACATGAACATCTCTTCGGCGTCCACATGCACCAGCGGGATGTTGTAATGGCCCTTGAACAGACTGACGACCTGCTCTGCCTCACCCTGCCGCATCAGGCCGTGATCGACGAAGACGCAGGTCAGCTGATCGCCGATAGCCTCGTGGATCAGCACTGCCGCAACCGCGCTGTCCACGCCGCCGGAGAGGCCGCAAATGACCTTGCCGTCGCCAACCTGTTCGCGGATTTCAGCGATCTTGGTGGCGCGAAATTCAGCCATGCTCCAGTCGCCCGCCAGCCCGCAGACATGGCGCGCAAAGTTGGACAATAGCTTGCCGCCATCGGGCGTATGCACAACTTCTGGGTGGAACTGCGTGCCGTAGAACTTGCGGCTTTCATCCGCGATCACGGCGAAGGGTGCGCCATCGCTGGTGGCGACGATTTCAAAGCCGTCAGCAAATTGCGTCACCTTGTCGCCGTGGCTCATCCACACCTGATGGCGCTCACCCTTTTTCCACAAACCGTCGAACAGTGCGCAATCTTCGGTAACGGTCAGGAAAGCACGGCCAAACTCGCCGCCCCTTCCTCCATCCGGGCCTGTTTCATGGCCGGGGCGAACCTCTCCGCCCAGTTGGTGCGTCATCACCTGCTGGCCGTAGCAGATGCCAAGGATGGGCAGGCCGCTTTCAAACAGGAATTGCGGCGCGCGGGGGCTGCCGTCTTCAGGAACGCTGGCGGGAGAGCCGGACAGGATGATGCCCTTGGGCTGCATCCGTTCGAACGCTTCCTCTGCCTGCGTGTATGGAGCGATTTCGGAATAGACGCCCGCCTCGCGCACACGGCGCGCGATCAGCTGGGTCACCTGACTGCCGAAATCGACAATGAGGATGGAATCGGGGAGATGGTCTGCCTGCATGGTAAGCGCATTGCCCAAAGGCTGGCGCTGTGTCCAGCGGGCGGGATTGCGTCGAAGTGAATCGGGAGTTGCAAAAGACGCAACACTTGTCGAATATTTCGCATTTGCATAACTTTCATTAAGTCGCCATTTGCCCCTCGACGGCGGGTCACCCCGGCGAATCTCTTTAAAAACAGGAAAAATACAATGCGGCATTTCGCACCCAATATCCTTGCATCGCTGGCAGCGATCACCCTCAGCACCACGTTGCTGTACGGTATCCTCTAACAGCGTGCACAGTGACCCCTAAGGCCCGGAGACTCTCCTCTCCAACCCCGCGTTTTCGGGCCTAACATGTGGCTGCCCTTCCCCGAGGGCGGCCATTTTTGTATCTGCCGCCCGCCCGCCGTTCGAACCGGCGTTGCCGGCTGTTTTGACAAAGTCTGATCCGATAATTGCGCCATTTGCACATGCAGGCGTGGAAAAGCGGCTGCACGGGGCTGTGCAGCCTTCCGCATGGGCCGTGCAATGCCTATATGACGCCCATGGAAAATACGCCCGAAACCCCGTCAGACACGCCTCCGAAAAAAGTGCGCCAGAACGGCGAATACTCGTCG
The DNA here is from genome assembly GCA_049650885.1 of Alteraurantiacibacter sp. GTDB lineage: Bacteria > Pseudomonadota > Alphaproteobacteria > Sphingomonadales > Sphingomonadaceae > Alteraurantiacibacter. Next base: position 6,302 of record JBASBA010000366.1, read on the forward strand.
TCCAGCATCAAGGTCCTCAAGGGGCTCGATGCGGTGCGCAAGCGCCCCGGCATGTATATTGGCGATACGGACGATGGGTCCGGCCTGCACCACATGGTTTTCGAGGTGTCGGACAACGCGATCGACGAGGCGCTGGCCGGGCATTGCGACCTTGTGCTGATAGAGCTGAACCCCGACGGCAGCGTCTCGGTGGAAGACAATGGCCGCGGCATTCCGGTGGACATCCATAAGGAAGAGGGCGTGTCTGCGGCAGAGGTCATCATGACCCAGCTTCACGCGGGCGGAAAGTTCGAGAACACCTCCGATGACAACGCCTACAAGGTATCGGGTGGCCTCCACGGCGTGGGGGTATCGGTGGTAAATGCGCTTTCCGAGTGGCTGGAGCTGCGCGTCTGGCGCGATGGCGAAGAACACTGGATGCGCTTTGAACATGGCGATGCGGTTGAATCGCTGCGCGTGGTGGGAGTCGCCCCGCCGGTAGAAAACAATGGCGACGACAACGGCCTGAAAAAGGGTACGCGCGTTACCTTCCAGGCCAGTGAGGAGACGTTCAAGAACGTCACCGATTTCGATTTTGACAAGCTGGAGCACCGCTATCGCGAACTGGCATTCCTCAATTCCGGGGTGCACATCCTGCTGCGCGACAAGCGGCACGAGGAAGTGCAGGAGCATGACCTGTTCTACGAGGGCGGCATTGCGGCTTTCGTGAAATACCTTGATCGCAACAAGGCGCCGCTGGTGCCCGAGCCTATCTCCGTCAGTGCGGAGAAGGAAGGCATCGGCATCGACGTGGCGCTTGAATGGAACGACAGCTATTACGAGAATGTGCTGTGTTTCACGAATAACATACCGCAGCGCGATGGCGGCACCCACCTTGCCGCATTCCGCAGCGCGCTAACCCGTACTCTCAACAATTATGCCAATGCAGCTGGCCTGCTGAAGAATGCCAAGGTCACACTGTCGGGCGAGGATATGCGTGAAGGGCTGACCGCCATCGTCAGCGTGAAGCTGCCCGATCCCAAGTTCAGCAGCCAGACGAAGGACAAGCTGGTCTCGTCCGAAGTGCGCCAGCCGCTGGAAGGCCTTATGGGCGAGAAGATGACCGAGTGGCTGGAGGAAAATCCTTCCGACGCCAAGTCCATCGTACAAAAGATCATCGACGCTGCTGCCGCTCGCGAGGCTGCCAAGCGCGCCCGCGAGATGAGCCGCAAGGGCGCGATGTCTGTCGCCAGCCTGCCCGGCAAGCTGTCAGACTGCCGCGAGCGTGATCCCGCCAAGTCCGAAATCTTCCTGGTGGAGGGTGATTCGGCCGGCGGTTCCGCCAAGAGCGGGCGCGATTCCAAGTATCAGGCGATCCTGCCGCTGAAGGGCAAGATCCTGAACGTGGAGCGCGCCAGGTTTGACCGGATCATTTCTTCCAAGGAAGTCGGCACGCTGATCCAGGCGATGGGCACAGGCCTTCGCGACGAATTCAACCTGGAAAAGCTGCGCTATCACAAGATCGTGATCATGACCGACGCCGACGTTGACGGCGCGCATATCCGCACATTGCTGCTCACCTTCTTCCACCGCCAGATGCCTGACATCATCAAGGCCGGACACCTCTTCATCGCCCAGCCTCCCTTGTACAAGGTCGCCAAGGGCAAGAGCGAGGTTTACCTGAAGGATCAGGGCGCGCTGGATCGCTATCTTGTCCAAAATGGCCTGCAGGACCGCGTGCTGGAAACTGGCGCAGGCGCACGCTCCGGTGCAGATTTGACGGATTTGGTGGAAAAGGCCTTGCAGCTGAAAAACCTGCTCGCCTTCGCTCCGCGCAAATATGATTCCGCCGTGATCGAGGCGATGGCCATGGCCGGCGCGCTGGAGCCTGGCCTGTCCTCATCCGACCGTGATACGCGCCTTTCCCATGCTGCCGGACAGATCCAGTTGAGCGATCCTGAGGCAGACTGGTCGGCCCGCACCACCGAGACAGGCGACGTTCGGTTTGACCGGGTGTGGCGCGGCGTGACCGATGTTCACATGATCGAGGAAAAATTCCTGGAAAGCGCGGAGGCGCGCAAGCTGAACACCCTCGGCATAGCCCAGGCTGCCACCTACGCCACGCTGACCCGGTTGATAAAGGCGGGCAGCGGCGAAATGCAGCCGGTGGACGACAATGCCGACGAAACCGACGCTGATACTCCGGCCTTCGATCCCGACACCGCCATCACCCGCCCGACCCAATTGCTGGAAGCGGTGCTTGCTGCCGGTCGCAAGGGCCTCTCGATCAGCCGGTACAAGGGTCTGGGAGAGATGAACGCAGAGCAGCTCTGGGAAACCACGCTGGACCCTGAGAACCGCGAACTGTTGCAGGTGAAGGTGGAAGATGCCGATGTGACGGACGAGATTTTCACCCGCCTGATGGGCGATGTGGTGGAACCGCGCCGCGAATTCATCCAGGATAACGCGCTGAACGTGGCCAACCTCGACATCTGATTCACACGGCTGTGGCCGGGACGACAGGCAATACGCAGCAGGCCGGGGAGCAGCGACCGTGATAATGGAACACAAGAAGCTGGAAGGCGGGGGATACCTGCTGTTCCTCGCCATCATCACCCTGCTTTTCGCGCTGATCATCTGGCCATTCCTGCTGCCGATTTTATGGGCTGCGCTGGCGGCCATCATGTTCCAGCCGCTGTTCCAGTGGTTCCGCCGGACAATGGGCGGCGGCAGCAACCGCGCCGCCATCGCCACCCTGCTGGTGATTACGATTGCCATCATCATCCCCGCCTTTCTGATCGGCGGCGTGGTGCTGGATCAGGCCACATCCGTCGTGGTGGCATTTCAGGAAGGGCGGATAGATCTTGCCGGATGGTTCGAAACGATCTTCGCCGCATTGCCCGCCGTGCTGCGCCAAAGTCTTGAAAATTCGGGCCTCGGGTCGCCCGCGTTGATACAGGACCGTGCGCAGGAACTGGCGCTGGAAAGCTCTGGTTTGATTGCGCGCCAGGCCGTTTCGATCACCGGCAGTGCCTTTGGTTTCATGCTGTCATTCGGCGTGGGCCTGTATGTCGCCTATTTCCTGCTGCGCGATGGAAAGCCGATTGGCGAGAAGATCATCGCCCACTTGCCATTGGGCAGCGAAATTGCAGCCGAACTGGCGGCTCGCTTCCTCTCCATCGTGCGGGCGACCGTGAAGGGCTCGATCGTGGTGGGCCTGGTGCAGGGTGCCCTTGGCTCCATCACTTTCTGGATAGCGGGGATGCCGTCTGTCGTGCTGCTGGGTCTGCTGACCGCCTTTTTCTCTTTGTTGCCAGCAATCGGCCCGGCGATCGTGTGGGTGCCGGTGGCCCTGTATCTGCTGGCCGTTGGCGCCATCTGGCAAGGCGTGGTGGTGCTGGTATCGGGCGTTGCGGTGATCGGCATGGCTGACAATGTGCTTCGCCCGATACTGGTAGGGCGCGACACTGGCATTCCCGACTGGATCATCCTCGTTTCGACATTGGGCGGCATTGCCGCGATGGGGCTGGCGGGTATCGTGATCGGCCCGATGGCGGCGGGCCTGTTCCTGGCGGGCTGGTCCATCCTTTTCCGCACGCGGCACACCGATGGTGAGGCATACGCAAAGGCTGCCGTCTGATGGTTGGCGTTCGCCCTGGCAGCCAGGAAGAACAGGTTGGCAGGCTGATACTGGCAGGGGTGCTGGTGCTATTCCTGCCGGCCCTGCCTTTCGGAAACTACCTGATCTGGCCCTTCGTCATCCTCACCACGTGGTTTCACGAAATGGGCCACGGCCTTACTGCACTGGTTACCGGCAATGCCTTCGATCTGCTGGTAATCAACGCCGATGGTTCGGGCTATGCCTCGTCGCGCACTGCGATAGGCAGCGGCGGGCTGGACCGCGCGTTGATCGCGATGGGCGGTCCACTGGGGCCAAGCGTTATCGGTGCATTGCTGATCCTGGCCAGCAGTGCCCGCAGATACTGGAAGCCTGCGCTGCTTGCACTGTCGGCCGCGCTGCTGGTATCCACTGCGATCTGGGTGCGCAGCACGGTGGGCTGGGCGGTATTGCCCCTGCTCGGCATCGTGATCGGCCTGATTGGCCTGCGTGCCAGCCGTGGCCTACAGCTTTTCACGCTTCAGTTCCTGGGCGTGCTTGCAGCGTTTTCCATGTTCAAGGATCTGGATTACCTGTTTTCTCAAAGCGCCATCATCGGTGGCCGGCCGATGTTGTCAGACACCGGGGCGATCGAGGCGGAATTGGTGCTTCCGCACTGGATCTGGGCCATCGTGATCGTTGGCATTTCCGGCCTGATGATCGGCGCCAGCCTGAAATACGCCCTGAACCACGAGGGGCATCGTTAGTTTTCGCAAACGGAACGTCGCCTATTCCGGCGCGTAAGCCTCATGCTCGTCGCTATCATCCTCGATCGTCAGATTCTCTGCATCCGGTCCGGCACCGCCAAGCGATGCCTCTTTCAGCTCCTCGCGCGCATCATCGATGGCTTCCTGCGTCAGATCGGGCGCTTCTTGCTGGGGCGCGAATTCGCTTGTCTTCAGGCACAGCTCCACCTCCAGCGGGAAGTGGTCCGAGCCTACATCGCGGCCCGCGTCGAACCGCAGCACACCAAAATCATCCGTATGGAAGACATGGTCCAGCGGCCAGCGCATCAGCGGATTGCGCGCATCGAATG
>JBASBA010000367.1:0-3537 GCA_049650885.1 Alteraurantiacibacter sp.
GCCTTTGCCACCGCCATTGCGGCTGGTGCTGCTACGTGGGTGACGCTGAAACTGGCAAGTTAATCTGGGTAAAATCCCGGTTCGCAGGACTAGCGAAGGCACAAAGCCGGGGCTAAGGCCGCTGGCATGAGTCAGATCACACCCGAAGTCGTCGAGCAACACGGTCTCAGCCCCGAGGAATACGAGCGCGTTCTTAGCGGGCTTGGCCGTGAGCCAAACCTTGTGGAACTGGGCATATTCTCGGTCATGTGGAGCGAGCATTGCTCCTACAAGTCCAGCCGGTTCCACCTGAAGAAGCTGCCGACCGAGGCACCTTGGGTTATCTGCGGGCCGGGTGAGAACGCGGGCGTGATCGACATCGGTGACGGTCAGGCTGCCATCTTCAAGATGGAGAGCCACAACCACCCCAGCTATATCGAGCCTTATCAGGGTGCGGCCACCGGCGTTGGTGGCATTTTGCGCGACGTGTTCACCATGGGCGCGCGGCCCGTGGCTAATGCCAATGCCTTGCGGTTTGGCCGTCCCGATCACCCCAAGATGAAGCACCTTGTGCAGGGTGTGGTCGCGGGCATCGGCGGCTATGGCAATTGCGTGGGCGTGCCCACCGTGGCGGGCGAAACCAACTTCAACGCTGCCTACGACGGCAACATCCTGGTCAACGCGATGACCGTGGGCGTGGCGGATGCGGACAAGATTTTCTATTCCGCCGCCACAGGCGTGGGCAACCCCATCGTCTATGTCGGCTCCAAGACCGGGCGCGACGGCATTCACGGTGCGACCATGGCAAGCGCAGATTTTGGCGAGGATGCCGAGGCGAAGCGTCCCACCGTTCAGGTAGGCGATCCTTTTACTGAAAAGCTGCTGATCGAGGCGTGTCTGGAACTGATGGCGACGGATGCCATCGTCGCCATTCAGGATATGGGCGCAGCGGGCCTCACCTCCTCCAGCGTGGAAATGGCCACCAATGGCAAGGCTGGCATCCGGCTGGATATGAACATGGTGCCTTGCCGCGAAGAAGGCATGACGCCATATGAAATGATGCTGAGCGAAAGCCAGGAGCGGATGCTCATGGTGCTGAAGCCCGGCAAGGAAGCCATGGCTGCCGCGATTTTTGAGAAATGGGAACTGGATTTCGCCGTAATCGGCGAAGTGACAGATACCCGCCACATGGTTCTGGAATTCGATGGTGAGGTCGTGTGCGACATTCCACTTGGCCCGTTGGCCAAGGATGCGCCGGAGTATGAGCGGCCCTACCTCTCGAAAGAAGATTACGCGCAATGGGCCGGCATCGCGCCGATGCAGAACCGGCCAGACACCGCTGATGCAGGTGCAGACCTGCTGAAGCTGCTCGCCTGCCCCAACCTCGCCTCTAAAAGCTGGATTTCCGAACAATACGACAGCCAGGTGGGCGCAGACACGTTGCAGACCGGCGGAGACGCGGGCGTTGTGCGCGTACACGGCACGAAGAAGGCGCTGGCTATCAGCACCGATTGCACACCCCGCTATGTCTACGCAGACCCCTATGAAGGCGGCAAGCAGGCAATAGCCGAGGCATATCGCAATTTGTGCGCCGTGGGTGCGCGCCCACTGGCGGTGACCAACTGCCTCAACTTCGCCAACCCGCAGCGACCAGAGATCATGGCGCAGCTGGTTCACGCGCTGGACGGTATGGGCGAGGCCTGCCGCGAACTGGATTTTCCGATCGTGTCAGGCAATGTCTCGCTTTATAATGAGAGTAAGGCGACCGGTGGCGGCAGTGCGATCCTGCCAACACCTGCCATCGGTGGTGTCGGCATGATCGACGATTACGCGCACATGATGACGATGGGTTTCAAGGCCGCAGGCGAGACGATCTACCTGATCGGCGCAGAGGAATGGGCAACGCCCGATCCCGAACGGTCCCATCTTGGCAAATCGCTGTGGCTGGACGTGGTCCATGGCCGCGACGAGGGCCGCGCGCCGCCTGTCGATCTTGCATTGGAAAAGAGCGCAGGCAAAATTATCCGCGACCTTATCGCCGATGGCTTTGTCAGCGCCGTGCATGATGTCTCCGACGGGGGCATCGCCGTGGCGTTGGCCGAGATGGCGATGGCCGGCGGCATCGGAGCCGAGGTTGAAGCAAACGATGCCTACACCGCTGCACAGTGGTGGTTTGGTGAGGACCAGGGCCGTTACATCGTCACCGTTCCCGATCCAGAGGCGCTGAACAGGCAGATGGCCAAGGGGACAGAGGACGAGGATCAGGCCCGCGTCGGCTTCCGCCGCATCGGCACCACTGGCGGCAACAACCTGCTGGGTGTTTCGCTGGATGACATGAAGGCAGCGCACCAAAGCTTCTTCAAGGACTGGATGGAGGGCTGATGTCTGCAGGCTTTTCCGGCCCGCCGCTAGCCCGGCTACTGGACCTGCGCGACGGGCAGCGCGTGTGGTTTTACAACATGCCGGACGAGATCGAGCAGGAGATCGCTGAATATGCGCTTGAACTGACAATCGTATCGGTGCCCGAGGAAGGCGTGGATGCCGCGCATATTTTCTCGACCGAGTGCAAGGAACTCTCGCCCTTGATTGAAATCGTGCGCGGCAATCTTTCCCCTGACGGTCAGATCTGGGTGAGCTGGCCGACGCAATCGTCTGGCATACAGACCGATATTGATGACACCGCCATCCGCGAACTGGGCCAGTCGCTGGGGCTGGTGGGTACGAAAATCTGCGCCATCGGGGATGATTGGGAAGCTTTGAAACTGGTGATCCGCAAGGAACTGCGGTGAACCAGGGGCGCAGCCCATTCCCGGCCCTGCCCAACCTGTCAGACGCCGAACGCGTCGCCCGCTCTCGTGCTGCATTCGAGAGGCTGAAATCCCGCCATTCCTGTCGCGCTTTTGCGGCTACGCCCGTACCGCGCGCCGTGATCGAAAACGCCATTCGCGCCGCCGGCACCGCCCCCAGTGGTGCCAACCACCAGCCGTGGCATTTCGCCGCTATCGAATCTTCGCAGAAGAAACGCGCTATCCGCGAAGCTGCCGAAGCGGAAGAACGCCGGTTCTACGGAGAAGATGACGAGACGCCGAAGGCAGGCAAGGAATGGCTGGGCGCCCTCGCCCCCATTGGCACCGATGCCGCCAAGCCTTTCCTTGAAAACGCACCGTGGCTAATCGTCTGCTTTGCGCAACGCACCGGCGGCATTGCCGAAGATGGCGAAACGCAGAACTACTATGTCAACGAAAGCGTTGGCATTGCCTGCGGCATGTTGATCGCAACCTTGCACGAGGCCGGCCTCGCGACCCTGACGCACACGCCATCGCCAATGGGCTTCCTGCGCGATCTTTGCGGTAGGCCAGCAAATGAAAAACCGCTGATGATCGTGGTGGTGGGCCATCCCGCAGATGAAGCGACCGTACCGGATCACGCGCTGAGGAAGAAACCGCTGGAACAGATTTCCACCTGGCTCTGACAGGGCTAATCTGCGGCACCCTACTCGAGGGTAGCGGCGCTTACCCCTGACCTGCCACCCATTCTTCCTCTCGGATTTCCAGCAGT
>JBASBA010000368.1:0-1934 GCA_049650885.1 Alteraurantiacibacter sp.
GTATGGAATCGATTTTCGCCATGTTGGAGCAACATGGCGCTGTCATCGGGCTCGTCCTTCTTGGCCTGCTGTTCATCGGCTTTGCCATGGAACGGTTTCCCCCGGTGATCCTGGCGGTGGCCGGCGGCGTCGTGATGATGGCGCTGGGCTATCTGCCGCCGGATCAGGCATTGTCGGTGTTCGCCAATTCCGCGCCCATCACTATCGGGGCCATGTTCGTCCTGTCAGGCGCGCTGCTGCGTACCGGCGCACTGGAGGAGGTTTCCGGCTGGATCCTGCGGCGCACCATGCGTAAACCGCGCCTCGCACTGGCGGAGATTGGCGGCGGAACGCTGATGGCGTCGGCGTTCATGAACAACACGCCCGTGGTGATCGTGATGATCCCTATCATCAAGAGGCTGGCGAGGGTTCTGGGCACCGCTGCAACGCGGTTGCTGATACCACTGTCCTATCTATCGATACTGGGCGGCACACTGACCATGATCGGCACCTCCACCAACATTCTGGTGGACGGGGTTGCAAGGGAGCAGGGACTTGCCCCCTTTGGCATTTTCGAAATCACCGGGGTGGGGGCCATCGTCGCGCTGGCAGGAATTGCCTTCCTCGTTCTCCTGGGTCCAATGCTGTTGCCCGAACGGGCGGAGCGCGGCATCGGCCAGAGCGGGGAGAGCGAAACCTATCTGTCACACCTTGCGCTTGGCACCGACACATCGCTGATCGGCCAGGTGGTGGAGCGCTGCGCCGTATTCCGCCGCCCCGGTATCGAATTGATTGCCATCCAGCGCGGCGCGAAGACCTTTCGCCGCAATCTTGATCAGCACCTGATCAAGAAGGGCGACGAATTCATCGTCAGCGCAACCCCGCCAGAGCTGGCATCGCTGGCCGAGGCAGAGGACTTTCGCGTTGGCCTGACGGGCCTTGGCGGGGGTATCACGCTAAGCGGCAGGGAACGCGATGCCGACGCGCAGCTGGTAGAGGCCGTGGTTGGGGCCAACCATCCCATCGTCGGGCGAAGGCTGGCCGAGATCCCGTTGCTGTCGCGGTTCAAGGTGCGCGTTCTTGGCCTTGCCCGCCCGCGCCATGTGCCCGGGCCGGAACTGGCAGAAGTGCGGGTGCGGGCAGGGGACCGTCTGCTGATCGCGGCTCTTCCCGATGCGGCAGAGGCGCTGGAAGGCAATCTGAATCTGGCGCAGGTTACGCAGGCCCCGGCGCGTGCGTTCAAGCGCAAGAAGGCACCTTGGGCCTTGCTTACCCTTGCTGGTGTCGTGCTGTGTGCAGCGCTGTTTGATCTGCCGATTGCGGCATTGGCAATTGGCGGTGTGGGCCTGGTGCTGATCACCCGCTGTATAGAGCCGGAAGAGGCGTGGAACTCCATCGACGGAAATACGCTTGTGCTGATCTTTGGTATGCTGGCCTTCGGCATCGGCTTGCAGAATGCGGGCACGGTTGAATTGATCGTCGGCTGGTTTACCCCCGGACTGGCCAATGCGTCGCCGCTGCTGCTGCTGATCGGCGTTTACGCGCTTACCAGCATTCTGACTGAAACCGTCACCAACAATGCCGTGGCGGTGATAATGACGCCGCTGGTAATTTCGCTGTCTGCCGCCCTTGGGGATGATCCGAGAGCTTTGGTGGTGGCGGTGATGTTCGGCGCCAGCGCCAGCTTTGCAACGCCGATCGGCTATCAGACGAACACGCTGGTCTATGGCGCGGCGAATTACAGGTTCGTGGACTTTCTGAAGATCGGGCTGCCGATGAATATCGTGGTGGGCGTTGCTGCGTGCTTTGCCATTCAGGTTTTCTTCTAAGCTGCGTGGCGCAACGCCATTGGGCTGGCCCCTGCTGCGGGTGTCCTAACCCGCCAAACCTGCTGCCACGGCAAGGCCAAGAAAGGCGAAGAACCCCATCGAATCGGTTATCATCGTCACGAACAC
>JBASBA010000369.1:0-1847 GCA_049650885.1 Alteraurantiacibacter sp.
ATATTGACCTTCATTGCGGAACACCTTTCTCGATACGCGCGTAGTTTAGTCGTGAGACAAATTCTGACGCCCAGGAGAATGATATATGAGCGAAACACTGCGGATTACCACCCTCGATGGAGCGGAACCATTCGATTGCTATGTCGCACGACCTGCAGAGGAGCCGCGCGCAGCAATCATCGTCATACAGGAAATCTTCGGTGTAAATGCCGGTATCCGCCGGAAATGCGACAAACTGGCCGAAGAAGGCTATCTCGCCGTCTCCCCCGATCTGTTTTGGCGTCTTCGACCGGGCGTAGAGCTTGATCCTGATATCGAGCCCGAATTTCAAACCGCTCTGGATCTGATGGGAAAGCTCAACCAGGACAAGAGCATTCGCGATATAGAAGCCACGATCCAGCACGCGAGGACGGTTGTATCATCCGGTAAAGTTGGCGCAGTGGGATACTGTCTCGGCGGACGGCTTGCGTATATGACGGCAGCAAGAACAGACATTGACGCCACGGTTGGCTATTACGGCGTTGGAATTGACGAACTTCTGCGAGAGAAAAACGCGATTTCGCATCCGTTGATGCTGCACATCCCAACCGAAGACGGCTTCGTCGACAAGGCCACGCAAAAAGCGATGCACGAGGGGCTGGATGATCACCCAAAGGTGACGCTGCACGATTACGAAGGTATGGATCACGGTTTCGCGACCGAATTTGGAAAACGTCGTGACGATGACGCCGCCACACTGGCGGATAAGCGCACGGCCGAATTTTTCTCAAAGAACCTGCGCTGATATCCGCATAAAAAAGGGGGCTTCGCGGCCCCCTTTTTCATCCGATGTCAAATCGTTGACTCTAATTGCTACTGGTTCATCGTCTCGAAAAAATCTTCGTTGGTCTTGGAATCCTTCATCTTGTCGAGCAGGAACTCCATCGAATCTATGGTGCCCATCTGCATGAGAATGCGGCGCAGAACCCACATTTTCGACAGCTGGTCCTTGTCCACCAACAGCTCCTCCTTGCGCGTACCGGACTTGCCGACATCCAGCGCCGGGAAGATGCGCTTGTCCGCTACCTTGCGATCCAGCACGATTTCCGAGTTACCGGTTCCCTTGAATTCCTCGAAGATCACCTCGTCCATGCGGCTGCCGGTATCGATCAGCGCGGTGGCGATGATGGACAGCGAGCCGCCCTCCTCAATATTACGCGCAGCACCGAAGAAACGCTTTGGGCGTTGCAATGCGTTGGCATCCACACCGCCGGTCAGCACCTTGCCGGAGCTTGGAACCACGGTGTTGTAGGCACGGCCGAGGCGGGTGATCGAATCGAGCAGGATAACCACATCCTTCTTGTGCTCCACCAGACGCTTGGCCTTTTCGATGACCATTTCGGCCACCTGCACATGGCGCGATGCAGGCTCGTCAAAGGTCGAGGAAATAACCTCGCCATTCACGCTACGCTGCATGTCGGTAACTTCCTCGGGACGTTCGTCTACCAGCAGAACCAGCAGGAAAACCTCCGGGTGGTTGTCCGTGATGGCCTTGGCAATATTCTGCAGCAGAACGGTTTTACCCGTGCGCGGCGGTGCCACGATCAGGGCGCGCTGGCCCTTGCCCTGCGGGGAGATCAGGTCGATCACGCGTGCCGACTTGTCCTTGACCGTCGGATCCTTGGTATCGAGGTTCAGGCGGCTGTCGGGGTAAAGCGGCGTGAGGTTATCGAAGTTGGTGCGATGGCGCACCGCGTCCGGATCCTCGTAATTCACTTCCTTCAGCTTGGTCAGCGCGAAGTATCGCTCCCCATCCCTGGGCGCGCGGATTTCCCCTTCCACCGTGTCGCCAGTGCGCAGTCCCCACT
>JBASBA010000370.1:0-2608 GCA_049650885.1 Alteraurantiacibacter sp.
GCCGAGCGGGGCGATCATCGCATTATGCATGACGCCTAGCCCTGCATTGGCATCCCACGGCGCGCGTGGCGGTACCCCCTCGACTTCGGACACCGAATATTCCCAATCGGCACCAAGCGGAACCGTATCGCCATTGCCCGATGTGAAGAACAGGGGTTCAGGACCTGCGAAAAACCCGCCGGTGTCCCACATGTTGTTGGCCGCGATCAGGATTTCGTTTTCGCCTTCGCGGAGATAATCGGCAGGCACCGTGTAGGTGCGTTCCACACCACAGCCGAAAGTGTAGCCGACCGGATGGCCATTCACGAAGGTCAGATCCAGATCGTCGATTGCGCCGATCGACAGGGCGCCTTGAGCGGCTGCCTGTTCCGCGCTCAGCGTCACCGTCTGGCGCAGCCACACATTGGCCGTCGGGTCGGTATCCAAGCCCGTGCCTGTCCATTCGTTCCAGAACGAGACTTTCGGGATCGGCTGCCAGTCGAGTGTCGAGGAATCGGTCCAGGGTTCGCGGCCACCATCCTGCTCGCGCCACCAGTCGAACCATTGCGGAACGAAACGCTGCGTTGCGGCAAGCGGATCGGTTGCATAGGTGCGCAGCTGCTCCAGCGCCGATGCCCCGTATAAAGTGCTTACCCCCGTGGGCGACAACCATGCCCGCGCGGTGCTGCCGCCCCAGTTCGAATGGATCAGACCGATGGGGACCGCCGGGTTCTCCGCCCGCATTTTCTTCGCCATGTAGAAACAGGCGGCCGAAAATTCCGCCACGGTTTCGCCCGTGGCGGCGTTCCATTTCGTGGGTTCCGCGAAATCCTGTTGCGGGACGGAGGCCGTCGTCTGACCGACCTTAAAAAGGCGGATCGCATCATCGGCGGCCATCCGCAGCTGGTTCGACACGTCCAGCGCGCGGGTAACCGGCAGTTCCATGTTCGATTGGCCGGAACACAGGAACACATCGCCAACCAGAACATCCCGAAGCTGCGTCGTGCCCGAACTGTCTTCCAATGCTATCGTGGTGCCTTGCGTCGATCCGGGCAGCGCGGGCAAGGTCAGGGTGAAGGTTCCATCGTCATTCGCCACCGCCTGGGCCGACACATCGCCGATCGTCGCGGTAACGGTACCGCCTGCCTGCGCCGTCCCTTGCAACAGCACCGGCGTATCGCGCTGCAGCACCATGCCATCGCCATAGGCCGGGCCGGGCACCGGCTGGGAAAGCGCAGCCACCGGCGCGGCGAGTGCGAACGCCGCCGTTACCAGCGCCCGGACCGTCACAATTTTGCCCTTGCCTGGGAAAAGCCCGCGACCGGTGCTTCGAAAGCGAACAAACTCCCTGCCATGGGATATTGCTCCAAATCCGCAGGCTCCATGTTCTTCATCGCGCTGGTCACATAGGCGGTGCGCAGATCGGCGCCGCCAAAGGCCATTTTCGTGATATCGCGTGCCGGTATGTCGATGGTCTGGTCCAGCACACCGTCGGGGGTGAACCGGGCGACTTTGCCGCCGAGATACAGCCCGGTCCAGACATGGTCTTCCGCATCGACGACGGGACCGTCCGGATAGGCATCGGGGAACAAGGCCCCCGTATCCGCGAACGGCCTGGCATCGCTCACACCGGCAGGCGACAGGTCGGCCACCATGATCTTCTGCGCCGTCGTGTCGGTAAAATAGATACGGTCACCCTGCGCATTGACTGCGGGACCGTTCGTGATGGTGATACCGGACGGACCGGCCGCGCGAATGTCGCCCTTGTCGAAGACATAGAATTTGCCCGACGCGCTTTGTTCTGAATCGTCCATCGAACCGAACCAGACCCGCCCCCATGGGTCGGTACAGGCATCGTTGAGACGGTTCGCGGCAGGTTCGCCGGGAATGGTCGCGATTTTCTTGAATGCCTCTGCTTCGGGATCGAACGTGTACAGACCGTCTTTCAGGCCGCACAGCAGCAGACCGCTTTCAGCAGGGATCGCCCAACCGATCTGTTCGGGCGCTTCGGTATGCGCGTTGCTGCCGGTGGCAGGATCGTAATGCCACAATCGATGGCGCTTGATATCGACGAACCATACGATCTGGCGCGCAGTATCCCACAACACCCCTTCGCCAAGTTTCGCATCGGCGGACAATAGCTGTCTCATCTGCATCGTCATCTCCAGCCGGCATCCACCCAGTAATTATGGGCGGTGCAAAAACGCGCGTCGTCCGAGGCCAGAAACAGGGCCATGGCGGCGATGTCGACGGGCTGTATCCTGCCATCAAGACATTGGGCGGCAACGATCTCCGCTTCCTGATCGGGCGAATACCATTGCATCTGCCGCGGGGTTTTCACGTTGCCCGGAACGATCGTGTTGACCCTTATATTGTCTCGCCCCAGTTCCCGGGCCATGCTGCGCGTCAATCCTTCGATCGCAGCTTTCGCAGTCTGGTAGATCAGCAGGTTTTCAAGGCCGAGATGCCAGCTGATCGACCCCATGTTGATAATCGATCCGCCGCCTGCGTCGCGCATCGCGTGAAGCACGGCCTTCGCGGCGAAGAACTGGTGTTTCAGGTTCACCGCCATGCGGCCGTCCCAATAGTCCGGGGTTATGTCTTCCAACTCGTGCCGATCGTCGCTTGC
>JBASBA010000371.1:0-20510 GCA_049650885.1 Alteraurantiacibacter sp.
CGTCGAAACTGTCGCCAAGCGCTGCCTCCGCCTCTGCGCGCAGTTCCTTTATCTTCAGTTCGCCGATCTTGTAGGCCAGCGCCTGACCGGGCATCACGATGTAACGCGCGGTTTCGGTTTCGGCGAAGTCTCGTTCGATGCCGTGCTCCACCATGTATTCGATTGCGCGTTCGCGGCTCCACCCCTTGGCGTGCATTCCGGTGTCCACCACCAGCCTTACAGCCCGCAGCAATTCGCCGCCGCCAAGGTATTTCATCCGTTCTACAGGATCGTCATAAAGGCCGACTTCATAGCCCAGATGTTCTGCATAAAGGCCCCACCCTTCGGTGAAGGAGGTGTAGCCGTCATACCGCATGAAATCGGGAATATTCTCGTTCTCGTATGCGAACATGATCTGGAAGTGATGTCCCGGATTGCCCTCGTGCATATACAGGCTGACAGAGGTGCCAAGCGCCCTTTCAGCCACGTTGTAGCCGGAGAAGAAGAAGGTGCCGGGCCGCATGGTCTCGGCATCGCCGGGGAAGTACGACGCGGCCAGGCTGTATGCCTCGCGATAGGGTTCGTAGGGTTCGATGCGCAGCGGCGTTTCCGGCTGGCGCAGGAACAGGCGATCCAGATGCGGATCGACCAGCGCTGCCGTTTCGTACCATGCTTCCTGCAATTCAGCCTTCGTTTCGTATGTTTCGCCAGTGCGGCCATCCGCCTCCTGCCTTGCCACATCCAGCGCGGCGCTGATCCTTGCTACTTCGGCAAGGCCCGTCTGGTGAATTTCGTCTGCCGTGAGGGGCAGCGTCGTCATCTCCTCGATACGGTACTTGTAATAAGCCTCTCCGCCCGGCGTGGCGGTGGCGGCAATCGTATCGCGCGCGTTGGGCAGGTAATCTTCGGCCAGATAGGCACGCAGCTTGGCCAACGCGGGCATCAGCGTGCCGCTGACGGCCTGCCCAAGATTGGCGGTAGCAGTGGCGCGATCATCGTCGCTGAAACTGTCGGGCATATCGGCCAGCGGCGCGAAATAGGGGTTCTGATCGTCCGGCGCGTTCAGCACGGTGTCGAGCTGGCTTATCATGATCTCCACCGAAAGCGCGGGCAAGGTAATCCCCTGCTCCACCCCTATATCGAAGCGGGCAATGGACTGGTCGATGATTTTTGCCAGTTCGCGGTGGCGGGCGATATTGTTGTCGTAGTCTTGCATCGTCTGGAACGGAGCGAACGCGCCGGGCACGGACAGGATCGGGTATTGCGTGTGCAAGCCACTGAAATGGTCAATCGGCAGGGCTAGCCGCGTCCGCAGGATTTCCGGCGCGGTTTCCGCCAGATTGCGTTGCTGGGCAAATTTGAACGTGTCGTAGGCTATTGCATCCGTCTGGCTCAAAACGCTGCGTTCTATCGTCGCCAGTGTTGCAAGGTCCGCTTGCGCTGCGGCGCGTTCTGCGGCGAAAGCAGCGGGTGAATAATCGCCCAACCGATCTGCATTGGTGAAATCGCCGCGCAAGAATGCGCTTACCGGATCGCGTTCCAGTTCTGCCGCGCTGCTGGCTTCGAAAAGATTATGCAGACGCTCACTGGCCACGCTGGCCTGCGCGCCGGTTTCTGCGTTGGTTTGCGCCGGCTCCATCGTCGTGCAGGCAGACAGGGCAGATGCAGCAGCGATGATTGCGAGCGGCGCGGATGCGGTGCGAAATTGCTTCAACATGACGACTTCTCCGGTTCAGGCCAATTGCAGATTGATGCGGACATACTGCCCGCTTGGCAAGGCCAACAGGCATGGTGCACTTGCGCATTGCAGTAAGGCCGTTACCCAAACCTATCATTCGTTTCGCATACGGGACTGTTTATGACCGAATTTCCCACCCCAACCGCCCAGCACAGGCAAGGCAAGCGCAACGCCTTCACCCGCTTCCTGGACGGGGTGGAATGGCTGGGCAATCTGCTGCCGCATCCGGTCACGCTGTTCGCGCTGCTGGCACTGGGCATCGTGCTGTTGTCCGGCCTGCTGGGGTGGATGGGCGTGGCGGTGCAAGATCCGCGGCCTGCCGGTTCACCCAATGTGGCAGAGGACGGCATGATCCGCGCGGTCAGCCTGACGAACGGGGACGGATTACGCCGCATCTTCACAGGGCTGGTGGACAATTTCACCAGTTTCGCCCCGCTGGGCGTGGTGCTGGTGGCGATGTTGGGCGTGGGCGTGGCGGAGAAATCGGGCCTGCTGTCTGCTGCCGTGCGCAGCATGGTGCTGGGCGCACCGCCCAAACTGGTGACGGTGGCCATCGTGTTTGCCGGCATCATTTCCAACACCGCCAGCGAAGTGGGCTATGTCGTGCTCATCCCGCTGGGCGGCGCAATCTACTATGCGCTGGGCCGACATCCATTGGCAGGTATGGCGGCGGCATTCGCCGGTGTATCGGGCGGCTACAGTGCCAATCTGCTGATCGGCACGATCGATCCACTGCTGGCCGGTATCACGCAAGAAGCCGCGCAGCTGATCGATACAGAATACACGGTGCTGGCGACCGCCAACTGGTATTTCATGTTCGTTTCCACCTTCCTGGTGGCGGGCATCGGTTCGCTGGTATCGATCTACATCGTGGAGCCGAAACTGGGGCCCTATGATGCCAGCAAGGCAGACCCCGACGTGCTGGACGAAGGCATGATGCAGCCGCTGACAGATACAGAGCGCAAGGGCCTGCGCTGGGCCGGGATCGCCTTGCTGGGCGTGCTGGGCCTGATGGCGCTGACGCTGGTTCCCGAATGGGGCGTGCTGCGCAATGCGGAGACGGGCGACCGGATGGATTCGCCCTTCTTCGATGGCTTCGTGGTGTGGATCATGATTTTCTTCGTCGCCATCGGCTATGCCTATGGCCGCGCCACGGGTTCGATGAAGACGGATCGCGATGTGATCGACGCCATGTCCGCCGCGCTGTCCGCACTGGGCCTGTATATCGTGCTGGTGTTTTTCGCCGCGCAATTCGTGGCGTTCTTCGGTTGGACCAACCTTGGCGCGATCACCGCGGTAACGGGCGCCAACTTCTTGGTGGAAAGCGGGATGACGGGGCCGGTGGTGTTCTTCGCCTTCATCGCAATCTGCGCGATCATCAATCTCTCGCTTGGTTCGGCTTCTGCGCAATGGGCAGTGACCGCGCCCATTTTCGTGCCCATGCTGATGCTGATCGGCTATTCGCCGGAGGTGATCCAGGCGGCCTATCGCATCGGCGATTCCACCACCAATATCATCACCCCGATGATGAGCTATTTCGGGCTGATCCTGGCATGGGCCACCCGCTATCAAAAGGATTTGGGTGTTGGCACGCTGATCGCGATGATGCTGCCCTACACCATCTTCTTCATCACCGCGTGGAGCGTGTTCTTCTACCTGTGGACCTTCGCTTTCGGTCTGCCGGTGGGGCCGGGTTCACCCACCTTCTATGCACCGTAGAAAGGCTCTGGCTGGCGCTGACAAGACAAACCGCGGCCGCGATGGTATGATCTCTCAGACGGGGAAAAAAGGAGAGAGCCATGCGCTTTTCTGCAATACGTACCACTGCCACCCTTGCGGCCCTTGCCCTGCCCGCCGCCGCCATCGCGCATCATGGCTGGGGCTGGACACAGGACGAGGAAAGCCGCCTCGACGGCGAAATCGTTACGATCAGCTTCGGCAATCCGCACATGCACCTCCAGCTGGAGCGTGAACGAAGCGGTTTTGGTGGCAGCGAGATATGGGAGGTGGACCTTTCTCCGCCCATCGTGGCCAGCCGCTCCGGCTTTGGCGCGGAACATGCCGGTCCCGGTGACAGCGTCACGCTTACCGGCCATCGCGCCCGCGATGAGGATACGCTCGGTTTCAAGGCAGAAACGATCACCGTGCGCGGCCGCACCTTCAACGTATATCCGCAACGAGAGAAATCGCTGGAGCCGGAATAAACGACCGCCCCTCCCTATTATTGATGCAGCGGGCTAGGGAGCGTGGCCATGAGCGTTCTCTACCGCCTGAATGCCGATGCAGCGGCAATTGGCCGCGCATTCGATGTGGCGGCAGGCGATGATCCCTGGACAGGCGGCTATATCGCGCCGCAAAGTTTTGCTCCCGTCATTACGGCGGGGCGGGAATTCATCGCCGGTCCCGGCAAGGATCACCAGCCGTGGCGTATGGTGCCGCGATTGTGGGGTGTGCCCCCGCCGCCATCCGCCCAAGATGTCGCACGTCCGGTACTGAACGTACGCAACACCAACAGTCCATTCTGGATAGGCAATCTTCGCAACCCTGAATTCCGCTGCATTGTGCCTGCCACCGCATTTATGGAATGGGGCCGCACCGGGCCGGACGGCAAGCGCCGCCAGCATTGGTTCGCCTGCGCGGACCAGCCGATTTTCGCGATGGCAGGCGTGTGGAAGGATAGCGAAGTGCCCAGCGTTGCACTGCTGACATCCACGCCCAACGCGGCGCTGAAACAGGCCGGGCGCGATGCCATGCCCGCCATCCTCCCGCCCGATCGCGGCGCATGGGCGACATGGCTGCACGCCGGGTGGGATCAGGCAAGCAAACTGCTTCAGCCCTATTCATCTTCGCTAATGCAGGAAGCTGATCGCTAGGATTGTTCTGCCGCTTCGGGTGCGGCGCCGCGCATTGCAGGAACCAGTACCAGCGCCAGCAGCAAGGTGGCCACCGTGCCTGCACCGCCTGCAACGTATGTAATCTGCGTTTCCGGAATAATCGCGAGCGCGTTGAGCCCTACGGCAATCAGTCCCGTCAGCGCAGCAAGTCCCCCCATGATGCGCGTCGCGCCATGGGCACCGCGCCATATCGCCACGCCAGCTGCCAATGCCGCAACGCCGAACGCCACCTTGCCCGCAAAATAAAGCAGGAAAGCCATCGACAACACAGCGGTAAACACCGGCGCCACCGCATCGCCCCCTTCCCCAAGCGGGCCGAACATCACAAGACCCATCCCGGCCTGAATGGTGTTGACGATGCCGCCCGCCGCGATTGCCGCGCCGATCAGCGGTCTTGCGGGAAGCAGCGCCAGACCGCTGATGGCAACCGTCAGGAATGCCAGCACTTCCAGCGACCAGATGATCTGCCTGGCGGGCTCTGTCTGCGTCATTCTCGGCTCCGATCTTGTGGACTCTATTGCGTGCGGTTTCGTCCGCCGCGCACCGGTGGTTACAAATTGCGATCCAAAGCAGGCATTTGCGCTGCGGTTTCCACGCGCTATGAACGGTTGCAACTGAAACGGACCATCAGAGGATTAGCCTTACCCATGACCCTCCTACGCTCTGCCTTGCTTGCAACGGCACTGACACTACCCGCCACGCCTGCCTTCGCCCGCGACATGACGCCAGAGGATGTCGCGCGCATCGAATATACCGGCAATATCGCGGTTTCGCAGGATGGCAGCCACATCGCCTACACCCGCGTGCATTCTCCTGATGTTACAGTTGGCGATGAAAACGGCACCGCCGATCAGCAGCTGTTCCTCGCCGATGGTGCAATGGATGTGCGCGCCTATTTGCCGGAGGATATGAGCGTCTCCTCCATCGGTTTTACGCCCGACGGCTCGATGGCCACCTTCCTGTGGACCGCCGAAGACGATGATCGCGCCGTGTGGGGCATTCCCATCAATGGCGGCTCCTACCGCAAGCTTGCAGGCGTCACCGATGCCTCCGTGCGCAGTTATGCGTTCTCGCCGGATGGCAGCACAGTTTACATGCTGACCGCCGCAGCGCCAGACGAAGATCGCGAGGCGGAAGCGGAAGATGGCTTCGATTCCGTCGTTTACGAGGAAGAGTTCGAACTCAACCGCATGTTCGTGGCGAATGTCGGCCAGAGCATGACAGGCGGCGATGTGGACGCCGATCCGCGCGCAATCGAAATCCCCGGCTATGTCAGCAGCTTTGGCATCTCTCCCAACGGGCAGACCGCGATGATTGCATCTGCACCCTCGCCACTGGTGGACGATTCGCTCACCTCGCAGCGCGTCAGCCTGCTCAACCTTGGCACCGGGAGCATGGTGACGGTGGCTACGCCCGGCAAGCTGGGCGATGTGGAGTTTTCTCCGGACGGCTCTCAGCTTTCGATGATTGCGGGCGTTGACGAAAACGATCCCGCCGCCACCACGCTGCATCTTGTCGATGTGGCAACCGGCGAATACCGCGCCCTGAACGAAGGCGCTGCGGAGGCGGCGGTGGACGCGGAGTGGATGTCTGACGGTCGGCTGGCCGCCGTAATCCACGTGGGCGCGCAAAGCCTGCTGCGCTTCTATTCCGACAGCGGCGATGTGGAACGTGAATTCAACCCCGGCGAGCTGATACTCATCAGCCTGGAGCAAGGCGGAAACCGGCTGGTGGTGGAAGCAAACTCGCCCCAGCACCCGAACGAACTGTTCGCCTTCAATCGCGGGGAATTTACCCGCTGGACCAACCACAATCCCTGGCTGTCCGAAATCGATTTCGGTGAGCAGCGCACCTACACTTACGAGGCGCGTGATGGCCAGCAGGTGGAAGGCATCCTGATCATGCCCGTAGGCGGCGTTCCCGCCGGTGGCGCGCCCACCATCATGGATGTGCACGGCGGGCCGGAGGCACATGAGAGCAACGGCTGGAACACCAATTACAGCGGGCCGGGCCAGGTTGCGGCCGCACAGGGCTATGCCGTATTCCTGCCAAACTATCGCGGCTCCACCGCCTATGGCACCGCGTTTTCCAAGCAGCATTCGGGCAATTACACCGATCCTGAATTCACCGATCTGGTGGATGCGAAGAACTTCCTGGTGGATATGGGCGTGGCCGATGCCGATCGGGTGGGCATCACCGGCGGATCATACGGTGGTTATGCCACGGCGTGGTCTTCCACCTACAATTCGGAAGAATTTGCCGCGGGCGTGATGTTCGTGGGCATTTCCAACCAGATCAGCAAGGTCGGCACCGGCGACATTCCGAACGAGATGTACCTTGTTCACGCGCGCCAGTGGCCGTGGGAAGACTGGCAGCATTTCCTGGAAGTCAGCCCGATCTACTACACCGACCGTGCCGATACCCCCCTGCTGATCATGGGCGGCACCGCCGATACCCGCGTGGATCCCGGCCAGAGCCTGGAATTGTATCGCTACATCAAGCTGCGCCGTCCCGATACACCGCTGCGGCTGGTGCGCTATCCGGGCGAAGGCCACGGCAATGCCTACGCGGCATCGCGCTATGACTATAACCTGCGCATGATGCGCTGGTTCGACACCTATCTGAAAACCGGAGATCGCGACGCGGCATTGCCGCCCAGCCGCCCGGAACTGATGATCGACGACGAATAGGCCTGCCGCCAACGGTACTGAAGGGGGAGCACCTTAAGATCGCTCCCCCTTTTTTTACCCGGAATTGCCGACTTTCCAAACTGGAAAGTTTTCACTTGCCGAATCGGAAAGTGACGCCTATCCCTTTCCATATTGGAAAGTGAAGGATCGCTGCAATGGATAGAAACGAAGCCCTCGCCTCTCTGGATGCGGTGCGTTACACGCGCGGCAAGCTGGCCGAACGGGCCACATGGCCATTCTGGCGGCACGCCGCCTTTGGCATGATGGAGGGGATTTTCATCTTCGGAATTTCGCTTCCCGCGGCTGGCATGGCGGTTGCCGTGGTAATAGCTTTTGCGATGATGGGATGGATCATCCGTGACGACAAGAAACGCTACGGCATGTTCGTTTCCGGCTGGCAGGGCAATTGTCCAAAGCTGCTGACCGTGTGCTTGCTGATTTTTGCCGTGGGCATGGCCGTTATCTCATGGACGGCGCGCGGTGAAGCGGCGCCCGCCCCCACCGCACTGATCGCGGCTTTCGCTACATTCGCGGTATGCACGGCCGGCAGTCTCTGGTGGCAGAAGCTCTACCGTCAGGAACTGCGACAGGACGAAGTTTGATGAGCGCCCTTAGCGACATCGATCCCGTCCTCCACACCCCGGCACGGCTGCAGATTGCCGCCATGCTGGGCACGATCGAGGAAGCCGAATTCGCCGCCATCCGGGAGCTTGTGGACGTGAGCGATTCGGTGCTGTCGAAACACCTCTCCGCCTTGGGAGAAGCTGGTTACGTAAGGCTCTCCAAGGCTGCGCGTGACGGCAGGCAGCGCACATGGGCCAGCCTTACGCCCATCGGACGCAAGGCCTTCGCCGCCCACATGCGCGCGCTGCACGAACTCGCCGCTGCCGCAGAACGTGCGGTGGCGGCGGAATGATCGTTAAAACGTGTAGCCGATACCCACAGCGCCGAGGAACTGATCACTGCTGCCCCTGACAGAAGTAAACGGCGTGTCTGCCGCATCACCCAAAACGCGGGAATAGCCGCCGACCACGATCAGGCCCAGCCCGCCGTTGGCAACATCACCGTCAAGATCGAAACCCAGCAGCAGATTTACACCGGCGCTGGTAAATCCGCCGCCATCGGGATCGAACTGCGCCAATGGTGCGGTGCCGGGGCCGATGTAGTCGACATCGCGCACGCCAAAATAATAGTCCTGAAAATCCTCGTCAGTCCATTCCGCCGAGACGGAGAGGCTGGCCACGATCGCGCGCGAAAGTGGCGTGAAATAGGACACGGAAGGCGAAACCACCATGCCGCCATGTGCGCCGTTCACATCCCACATGACATCCGTGCCGATGGAAAGGCTGTCATAGGGGTTGAGAACCTTTGGAAAATTCACGCCCACGCTGGGGCCAACTTCAATGGCGCGATCCAGTTCGATATAGTCGAGGACGACCTCGTCTTCGATCTGCTGCGCGCGATCGCTGCGCAATCGGGCTGCAACACCAAGATCGAAACCCACGCCTTCAGCCGGGTCCTGAATGAAATCCAGTTTCAGTCCGCCCGCGCGCGGTGAAATATCTACGCCGCCAAGCGATCCCTGCACGATAGGCAACACGTTGAAAACATAATCGTCAGAGCCGGAATAGGACGGGCTGATCGCCACACCTGCACCGATTGACAGGTAGTCGCCCGAAAAAGCGGTGTCGTTCATATCTACCACCGGCGGACCGACTTCGGCATCGCCGATATCCTGCGCAATGGCAGTCTGCGCCGAGACGGCGCTGATGATCGCGCCAAGCGTGATGGCGGTGGGTGAAAGTAACCTGGTCTGCATGAAGTTTCCCGTTGTGTTTCGCGCTAGAACGTCGTTTCCCTTTGGCGGTTCCTGTCATTCGTTGCAATTCAATACCGGACCAAGGGCTGTGATTGCGCGGCCTCGTCAATAGGCTAAGGCGCACAGCATGAGCGGACGCGACTGCGACATTGCCATCATCGGAGGCGGCCTTTCCGGCGGCCTGATCGCGCTGGCGCTTGCACGGCATCGGCCGGACCTGAAGGTGAGGCTGGTGGAAGCCGGCGCGCAGCTGGGCGGAAACCACCGCTGGAGCTGGTTTGCCAGTGATCTTTCTGCCGCAGGTACCGCGCTGATGGCAGATTTTCGCAAGGCCGAGTGGAACGATGGCTACGATGTCCGCTTCCCCGCCCATTTCCGCCAGCTGGACACGGCCTACCGATCCCTGGACAGCGCCGATTTCGCCGATCGCCTGCATCGTGAACTGGCCGGGGATGCGATACTGACCGGGTGCCGGGTTACCTCGATCGACGCTGCGGGCGTCAATCTTGGCGATAATTCGCGTATTGCCGCGCGCTGCGTGATTGATTGCCGTGGCTTTGCCCCTTCTGACCAGCTTCAGGGCGGCTGGCAGGTATTCATGGGCCGCTACCTGCGTACCCCCGCGCCGCATGGTGTGGAACGCCCCGTCATCATGGATGCCACCGTCGATCAACTTGCCCCCCACGGTGATGGCGGCGCCTATCGTTTCGTCTACGTTCTGCCGCTGGGCACGAACGAACTGTTTATCGAAGACACCTATTACGCAGACGCTCCGCATTTGGACCGCCCTCTGCTTTCGGATCGTATCGACCAGTATCAGCGGCAAATGGGCTGGAGCGGGCAGCAGATCGGCTTCGAAACCGGCGTGTTGCCAGTCATCACCGGCGGCGATTTTGACGACTATCAACGCGAACAGCGCACCGACGGCGTGGCCATGGCCGGAGCGCGGGGCGGTTTTGTCCACCCGCTCACCAGCTATACCCTGCCTATCGCGGTGCAAGTGGCGCTGGCGGTGGCCGATGATGCAAACCTGCCGGGCGCGCAGATGGCCGCCAGGCTGAAGGCGCGCGCAAGGCAGCACTGGACTGCCATGGGTTATTACCGTTTTCTCGGCTCCATGCTGTTCGGTGCAGCCCGGCCCGAGGAACGATACAAAGTGTTCGAGCGCTTCTACCGGTTGTCCCCCGAATTGATCGAACGCTTCTATGCCGGTCGATCCTCCACCGCGCAAAAACTGCGCGTGCTGATCGGCAAGCCCCCTGTTCCCGTTGGTCGCGCCATATCCGCGCTGCTATCTCACTCTCCCCCCCTCACCAAACCCACTGGCAAGGATCATCAATGAGCATTCGCCAAGGCAAGACCGCATGCGTTGTCGGTGCCGGTTTCGGCGGCATGGCGCTGGCCATACGGCTGCAGAGCGCCGGCATCGCCACCACCGTGGTGGAAAGCCGCGACAAGCCGGGCGGCCGCGCATATTACTGGGAAAAGGACGGCTTCACCTTCGATGCCGGCCCCACCGTGGTGACCGATCCCGATTGCCTGCGCGAACTGTGGGCCATCAGCGGCCACGACATGGACGAGGATCTGGAGTTGATGCCGGTCATGCCGTTCTATCGGCTGAACTGGCCGGACGGTGTAAACTTCGATTATTCCAACGACGAGAAGGATCTGCGCAAAGAGATCATGAAGCTCGAACCCGCCGATGTGGAAGGGTACGACCGTTTCCTGGATTATGCCGCCGGAGTTTACGAAGAAGGCTATGTGAAACTGGGAACCGTGCCGTTCCTAGATTTCAAGAGCATGATAAAGGCCGCGCCCGCGCTGATGAAAAAGCAGGCGTGGCGCAGCGTCTATTCCATCGTGTCGAAATACATCAAAAACGAGAAGCTGCGCGAGGCGCTGAGCTTCCACACCCTGCTGGTGGGCGGCAGTCCGATGAAAACGTCCAGCATCTATGCCCTGATCCACAAGCTGGAAAAGGATGGCGGCGTATGGTGGACGCGCGGCGGCACCAATCGCCTGATCGCCGGAATGGTCCGCCATTTCGAGCGGCTGGGCGGCACGATGCGCGTTGGCGACGGCGTGACCCGCGTAGAGACGGAGGGCAAGGTCGCCAAGGCCGTGCACACGCAGAGCGGCTGGAGCCAGAAATTCGATGCAGTTGCCAGCAATGCCGACATCATGCATTCGTATCGTGACCTTCTTGGCGACAGCCATCGCGGCAAAACGCAGGCCAAGTCGCTGAACAAGAAAAGCTTCTCACCCGGGCTGTTTGTCGTCCATTTTGGCATCGAGGGCACATGGCCGGGTATTCCGCATCATATGATCCTGTTCGGCCCGCGCTACCACGGCTTGCTGGATGATATTTATTCCAAGGGCATTCTTCCAGCAGATTTCTCCATTTACCTGCACCATCCCACGGTCACCGATCCCAGCATGGCGCCGGAGGGGATGAGCACGTTCTACGCTCTCGTGCCCGTGGCCCACCTGGGCAAGATGCCGATCAATTGGGATGAGATTGGGCCGCAACTTGAAAAGCGCATCCTGGATGAAGTGGGCCGTCGCCTGATCCCCGATATCCACGATCGCATTGTTACCAAGTTCAGCTACAGCCCGCTGGATTTTGCGGTGGATCTGAACGCCCACCACGGCAGCGCCTTCAGTCTTGAGCCGGTGCTGTGGCAAAGCGCCTTTTTCCGCGGCCATAACCGGGATGACGTGATCGACAATTTCTACCTTGTCGGCGCGGGAACACACCCCGGCGCAGGGATCCCCGGCGTCGTCGGCAGTGCAAAGGCGACGGCGGGCCTGATGATTGAGGACTTGTCATCCTGAAATGCCTGACTAGGGCATTGGGCCATGTCTGAACGCTTCACCCGCCTTGCCGTTTATTGCGGCTCTGCCACGCCTGCCGATCCGCGCTATATCCAACTTGCCCGCGAGGTTGGTACCACATTGGCCACGCGCGGCATCGGTGTTGTCTATGGCGGCGGCAAGGCGGGGCTGATGGGCGCGCTTGCCTCTGCCGCGCTGGAAGCGGGCGGCGAGGTAACCGGCGTAATTCCCCAGGCACTGGTTGATATGGAAGTCGCCAATCTCGATTGCACCAAACTGCACGTGGTCGATACGATGCATCAGCGCAAACAGGCGTTCACCGATCTTTCAGACGGTTTCGTTACCCTGCCCGGCGGCGTTGGAACGATGGACGAGCTGTGGGAAGCGATCAGCTGGGCACAGCTTGGCTATCACGCAAAACCCGTCGGACTGCTCAACGCCTTGGGATATTATGACGGACTTGTAGATTTTAACCTGCATATGGCCAATACAGGCTTCGTCAGGGAAGCGCACCGCGGCATAATGATCGTGGGCGACACAATTAGGGACTTGCTCGAGAAAATGGCAGCTTACGAGCCCATCGAAACTATCGTGCAAATGCGCGCGGAAGACCTGTGAAACGGGTAAAGCCGCGCCCATTGGTGGCCAGCCAGCTGGTTAAATCCACACCAAGGCAGGCGGGCGGCGGCCGCTCGCGCAAGGCGCTGGTTGATCGCTCTCGCGAAAGTATCGCCAAGGGCTCCAAGAGTTTCACCACGGCCAGCCTGTTGTTCGACAAGGCCACGCGGGAACGCGCGCATTTGCTGTATGCATGGTGCCGCCGCTGTGACGATATCGCCGATGGACAGGATCACGGCGGCACGCTGAACCTGTCCAACGCCGATTCAAAAGACCGGGTGGAAGCCGTGCGCGTGCTTACCCACCGCGCGCTGGACGGCCAGCCGACAGCCGATATCGCCTTTGATGCGCTGGGACTGGTGGCCGCCGAAACGGGCATCACGCGCGAAATGTGCGACGATGTGATCGATGGCTTCGCGCTCGATGCAAAAGGCTGGCGTCCCCGCACGGAAGGCGACCTGATGCGCTATTGCTATCACGTGGCAGGCGCTGTGGGCGTGATGATGGCAAAGGTGATGGGCGTGCCCGCCGATGCGCAGGATATGCTGGATCGTGCCTGCGACCTCGGCCTTGCCTTCCAGTTGAACAACATTGCCCGCGATATTTCGGAAGATGATGCCGCCGGTCGCTGCTACCTGCCAACCGAGTGGCTGGCCGAATTCGACATTCCGCCGGGCGAGGTGATGAAGCCGCAATACCGCCCACAGCTGGTCAAGCTGACGCAGCGCATGGTGAAAATGGCACGAAGGCACGATGCCCGCGCCCGCATCGGTGCAGGCCGCCTGAATTTCCGCCAGCGTTGGGCCGTGCTTTCCGCCGCCAATATCTATGGCGCGATCGGTGATGAGGTGGTGCAGCAGGCTGAACTGGCCTGGGATCATCGCATACACACCAACTTCCTCGAAAAGCTGGGCCATGTATTCTCTGCCTTGAAGGAAACGATCTCCGGTTCGTGGGAGCCTGCCGAAGATCCGAAATGGGATCGTGGAAAACTGCTGGTGATGGCGCGCATGGATGGCCCTGTGGCTGGCGTGCCCAATACCCCCATTCGCGATGAAAGCGTCCGCCGCAAGGACGACTAACGACTTCCTTCCGGTTGCATTTGTGACGAAATTCGCGAAAGCTGCGGCATGATTTCAAAACTCCTCATCGCCAATCGCGGCGAGATCGCCTGCCGTATTATCCGCACCGCCAGAGAGATGGGCGTCACCACAGTCGCGGTGTATTCCGACGCCGATGCAAAGGCCCTGCACGTCCGTTCCGCTGACGAGGCTGTGCATATCGGCCCCTCCCCCGCAGCGCAAAGCTACCTTCTTGGTGACAGGATCATCGCCGCCGCGAAGCAGACCGGGGCCGAGGCAATTCATCCGGGCTATGGTTTTCTGTCAGAAAATTCCGGCTTCGCGCAGGCCGTGATCGATGCCGGACTGATCTGGGTGGGGCCAAAGCCTGCCAGTATCGAGGCGATGGGCCTGAAGGATGCCGCCAAGCAGTTGATGATGGATGCGGGCGTGCCCGTCACCCCCGGCTATCTGGGCAAGGACCAGTCGGTCGAACGCCTGAAAGCCGAAGCCGAGGCCATCGGCTATCCCGTGCTGATCAAGGCCGTGGCAGGCGGCGGCGGCAAGGGTATGCGCAAGGTTGAGAAGGCTGCGGATTTCGAGGCAGACCTGCAATCTTGCAGGCGCGAGGCCAAGGCCAGCTTCTCCAACGATGAGGTTCTGCTGGAAAAGTGGATCACCTCCCCCCGCCATATCGAGGTGCAGGTGTTCGGTGACAGCCACGGCAATGTCGTCCACCTGTTCGAACGCGACTGCTCGCTCCAGCGTCGCCACCAAAAGGTGATCGAGGAAGCCCCCGCCCCCGGCATGGATGAGGCCACCCGCGAGGAAATCTGCGCCGCCGCCGTGCGCGCCGCCAAAGCGGTGAACTACGAAGGCGCAGGCACCATCGAATTCATCGCCGACACGTCCGATAGAAGTGACGGGGGCTCAGGCCTGCGCGCAGATCGCATTTTCTTCATGGAGATGAACACGCGCCTCCAGGTGGAGCATCCCGTCACCGAGGAAATCACCGGCGTTGATCTGGTGGAATGGCAGTTGCGCGTTGCATCGGGAGAGCCGATCCCGTTGCAGCAGGAAGAGCTTTCGATTGATGGCCACGCTATCGAGGCGCGGCTGTATGCAGAAGACCCCGCCGGCGGATTCCTGCCCAGCACGGGCCCGCTGGAGCATTTCGATCTTGGCATTGTGGGCCGGATCGAGACCGGGGTTGTCGAGGGCGATGTGATCTCCCCGCATTACGACCCGATGGTGGCCAAACTGGTAGCGTGGGGCGAGACGCGCGAAGATGCCGTGGAAGAACTTGCCGAGATAGCGGGCAGCGTGGAAATCTGGCCTGTAAAAACCAACGCCGCTTTCCTTGCCAACGCCCTGCTGGACGATGATTTTGGCGATGCCAGTCTCGACACCGGTTTTATCGGGCGCAAGCTGGATAGCCTGGTATCCGCAGATGATGCCGATGACGCGATCTGGCAGTCTGCCGCCGATTTCACGCTAATGGCGGATCTGGATCAGGACGTGCCAAGCGCGTTGGGATTTCGCCTCAACGCCCCGCCGCGCATTGCCGCCACGCTGACATACAAAGGTGAAACGCGCACCGTTTCTGCCTCTGGCAGCGAGGATGCAGCGCATGTTACAGGCTTTGTGGAGGATGCGCGCACCCTCGTGTTCGCAGACGGCCAAAGCTTTGAATTTGCCCGCGATGCGCGAGGCAGCGGAGCGGCTGCGGCCAGCGATGGTGCAATCCTTGCCCCCATGCCGGGCAAGGTCATCGCGCTGGATGTGGCGGAGGGCGACAGCGTTTCTGCTGGCCAACGCCTGATGGTGCTGGAAGCGATGAAGATGGAGCACGCGCTTAACGCGCCATTCGATGGAACCGTGACGCAATTGTCCGCCAGTGCAGGCGCGCAGGTTCAGGTGGAAGCGGTGTTGGCAGTGGTAGAAAAGACGGCAGACTAACCCTCCACCAAAAGACGCCTAGCTGCCAAGATAAGCTTCAAGCGCTGCTGTCTCGGCCTCGCTTACATGCAGGCCCAGCTTGGTTCGCCGCCGAAGAATGTCGTCCGCCGTTTGTGCCCATTCCTTGTCACGCAGGTAAGTGACTTCCGCCTCCGACAATCCGGCGCCGAATGCGCGGCCCAGATCGTCCCACGATTTCGCCCGGCCCAGCCAGTCCACCGCGCGCGTGCCATAGGCCCGGCCTATGCGCACCACGTCCTGCGCAGACAGGAATGGGTAATCCTCGGCCAGCACTTCGAACAGGAACGGCTGCGCGTTCTTGTCGATATCGCCTCCGGGCAGCGGGGTCGTGGCTGTCCAGCCCTGCCCTTTCAGCACCGGCAATCTGTCGGCCAGCTTTTCTACCGCATCCTGCGCCACTTGGCGGTATGAAGTGATTTTGCCGCCGTAAATGCCCAGGATCGGCGCACCGCGCCCCGCATCGCTCAACGCCAATTCATACCCGCGAGAGGCGGCTTCGGGCCTGCCAGAGCCATCGTCCACCAATGCGCGAACACCGGCATAGGTATGCACAACGTCGTCGGGCGTGATGTCATTCAGGAAATAGCGGTTGGCAGCATCGCACAGATAGCGAATTTCGTCCTCGCTTGCGCTCACATCGTCCAGCGAGCCGGGATGGTCGGCATCGGTGGTGCCGATCAGCGTCAAATCATTTTCCCACGGTATTGCAAAGCAGATGCGTGTGTCGGGTTGTTGCAGGATGTAAGCGCAATCGTGATCGAACAGCTTGGGCACGACGATATGCGATCCGCGCACCCGGCGGATGCCGTAGGCCGGGCTTTCCCCGGCCAGCCGCGCCAGATCGTCTGCCCCCGGCCCGGCGGCATTCACCAGAGCGCGCGCATGGAAGCTCTCGCCTCCAGCTTCGACATGCCAGATATCTCCTTCGCGCCGTGCAGCCGTTACCGGCGTGCGCGTGCGAATTTGCGCACCGCATTCGGCAGCATCCATCGCATTCAGCACCACCAGCCGCGCATCGTCCACCCAGCCGTCCGAATATTCGAAGGCGTGTCGATACTGCTTTTCCAGTGGAGCGCCCGCAGGATGCTTGCGCATGTTCACGCTGCGGGTTTTCTTCAGCGAGCCTTCTCCGCCGATGTGATCGTACAGGAAAAGCCCCGCCCGCAGCATCCAGCGGGGACGCATGTTTCTTGTAACCGGCAGGATAAAACGCATCGGACGGATGATGTGCGGGGCAATACCCCACAGCGTTTCGCGCTCGCCCAGGGCTTCTCTTACCAGCGCGAATTCGTAATATTCCAGATAGCGCAATCCGCCATGCACCAGCTTGGTGCTTTTGCTGGAAGTGCCACTGGCAAGGTCGTCCTTCTCCAGCAGCAGAACCTTTGCGCCGCGTCCTGCCGCATCGCGTGCAACGCCCGCGCCATTCACGCCGCCGCCGATCACGATCAGGTCGAACACGTCGTCCATCAATGCGGGCTTTCACCGACATATCGTGGCTGGCGCGGACGGGTCCACAGCTTGCCGCGCTCGCTGAACAGCACGAGGCCAAGTGACAGCAGGCTGCTGGCCAGCAGTGCCATTGCAAGCGGCAGCGCCGTGCCATCGTAGAACTGGCCAATCGCAATGCCCATCACCGCGCCCAGCCACATGCGAATGGCCGATTGTACGGAACTGGCCGCACCGGCGCTGTCGAAGAACGGCTGCATGGAGATGGAACCGAAATTGGCACCAAGGAAGCCGAGCAGGCACAGGTTGATGCTGATCAACGGGAAGAACCACGCCAGCGAATCATAATGCACGATGGCCGCGTAGACTTGCACGATGCTGACAAGGATAAACGCAATCAGGGCCGTGTGCGAAACACGCCGCGCGCCGAACCGTTCGACAATGCGCGAGTTTGCCCAACTGCTGAAAGCGAGTGTGGCGGCCGATGCGCCGAAGATCAACGGGAACTGCTCTGCCGCGCCGAAATGTTCACCGATCAATTGCTGGGCGGAATTGATATAACCGAAAACGCCGCCAAACGTCAGCCCGGCAGCCAGCACATATCCCACCGCCGCGCGGGTGCGCAGGGTGAGTGGAAGATTGCGAACCACGGTGCGCGGATCGATCCTCTGCCGATTTTCGGGATCCAGCGTTTCGGGCAGGCGCATTGCCGCCCATATGCCCGCGGCAACCGCGAACAGGGCAAGCGCGAAGAAAATCCATTCCCAACTGGCGAAAACCAGCACGGCCTGCCCGATACTGGGTGCCAAGACAGGTACGGCCATGAAAACGATGAATATCATCGAGATAAGCCGCGCCATCTTGTCGCCCTCAAACCGATCGCGAATGATCGCAGCGGGCAGCACCATCAGGCCGGCGGTTCCAAAACCCTGTAACGCGCGCAAGCCCAGCAGGAGTTCGAAAGACGGCGCAATCATGCACATCAGCGACGTGACGATATAGATCGCCAGGCTGACAAACAGGACCGGACGCCTGCCATAGCGATCTGCAAACAGGCCCGGCACAAGGCTGCCGAAACCCGTGGCGAGCAGATAGACGCCCACCACATACTGGCGCTTGTTGGGATCGGCCACCGCAAAGCTGGTGGCGATATTGTCCAACGCGGGAAGCATGGCATCGATGGCAAGCGCGTTAAGGCTCATCAACGCGGCCATCAGGGTGATGAATTCGCGTTGTCCGACCTTTCGGCCCGACCCGTCGGCAGCAGAGATAGTAAGGGTGGTCACGCGGTCCCTTTGGCCAAGAATTGCGCGAGAGAAAAGGATTAAGTCAACTCGGCACAGATTGGTATAAGGAACGAATGGCGAATCTCCAGCCCTTCGTTACCGATGAACCGGACGCGGATGATGACGCATCCCCATCAGAGGCCGATGGTCTGCGCAAGATCATCCATGTCGATATGGATGCCTTCTTCGCCAGCGTCGAACAGCGCGACAACCCTGATCTGCGCGGCAAGCCCGTTGCCGTGGGCGGATCCAGCGGGCGCGGCGTGGTGGCCGCGGCCAGTTACGAGGCACGGCAGTTCGGCGTGCGCAGCGCCATGCCTTCCGTCACGGCGAAGCGCAAATGCCCGGACCTCATCTTCTGCAAGAGCCGGTTCGATGTCTATCGCGAAGTCTCCAACCAGATCCGCGCCATATTCAATCACTACACCCCGCACGTCGAACCCCTGAGCCTTGACGAGGCCTATCTCGATGTAACGGAGGACTTGCACGGCATCGGCTCTGCCACGGCCATTGCGGAGGCCATACGCGCGGATATTCGCGCAAAAACGCAGCTTACGGCCAGTGCGGGCGTATCCTATAACAAGTTTCTGGCAAAGCTGGCGAGCGACCAGAACAAGCCGAACGGTATATGCGTGATCCGGCCGGGAATGGGTGCGGCGTTCGTGCAGAGCATGCCCATCCGCCGCTTTCACGGCGTTGGCCCGAAAGGCGCTGAGAAGATGGCACGGCTGGGGATAGAGACCGGCGCGGATCTGGCGGTGAAAGACCGTGACTGGCTGGCCGCCAACTTCGGCAGCTTTGGCGATTACCTGTACCGGGCGGCGCGCGGCATTGATCTGCGGCCCGTGCGCACCAACCGCATCCGCAAAAGCATCGGCGGGGAGCGCACATTCAGCGAGGACATCTTTTCCGAGGCCGAATTGCGCGAGACGCTGGAGCGGATCATCGACATCGTCTGGGAACGCATCGCCGACAAGGACGCCAAGGGCCGAACCGTCACGCTGAAATTGAAATTCAACGATTTCCAGATCGCTACCCGATCCCGCAGCCAGGCACAGCCGTTGGCCGACAAGGCGCAATTTGCGCAAGTGGCGCGGCAGATACTGGAGGACGAGATGCCCCTGCCCATGCCGATCCGCCTGATGGGGCTGACCCTGAGCAATCTTGACCGTGACGGGCGAGAGGACGCGAAAGACAGCGGCAAGGATGGTAATGATGCGCAGCTTTCGCTGCTTTAACCGGCCTGCCTGCCCAGCAACTGGAGGCGATAGGCGATGGTCCGGCTGCGCTTTTCAGGCAAATCATCCAGCGCAAAGAAACGACACTCTACCACTTCGCGCATGTCAGGCACCGGCTCTCCCTTCACCAGTCCGGTGAACACCTCGACGTGGTTTGTAGAGCCGAGAAATTCGTTGCTTTGCATGCCCAGATGGACGGGATTGGTAAGCGTGCAGGATAACTCCTCGTGCAACTCTCGCATGGCGGCAACCTGCGGATCCTCGCCCTTGCGCATTCCCCCTCCCGGAAGCGCCCATACGGGAGGGCCGTATGAATGGCGCACCAGCAAGATGCGGCCTTGTTCGTCTTGCACGATGATGCAGCAGCCGTGCACTTCTCCGGCTATGTGCCGCAGGAAAACCCGCCGCAGTCCGTGGCCAAGACGGTAAAGCGCCCTGTGCAACGGTGCGGGGATCAGGTGAAGCATGTCACCTTCTGACCAGCCGCCTTCAGCAGCCTGGCAATTGGCAGATCGCTGGCACCGCGCGCGGCGGTATCGAACACGTCGCGCTTGTCGTCCCCGCGGATCACGAACATGAGCGCATCGCTATCCAGCAATGACGGCATGGTCAGCGTCACCCTGTCAAACGGCGCTTCGGGAGGCAGCGGATCGGGGGTGAGGCGGCGGATCGGGGCGGGATCGTCTGCCTTCGGATCGGTGTTGGGAAACAGGCTGGCGATGTGGCCGTCTGCACCCATGCCCAGCCACACCAGCGCAAAATGCGGTATCTGTTCCATCACTGTCAGCGCAGCCACCTGCGCTCCGGCAGGTTCAAAAAGTGCGCGTATCTTTCCGGTATTGCTGGCCTCGTGATCCTGTGGAACGACGCGGTCGTCACCCGGCCATACGGTAACACGAGACCAGTCAAGATCGGCCTTCACC
>JBASBA010000372.1:0-7039 GCA_049650885.1 Alteraurantiacibacter sp.
TCACTGAACAGGTCGTACAAAATGGTATGGCTGCGACCGATGCGGAAGGCCTTGCATTTGCGATCGTCAGGAATGGCGAGGTCGTTAAGATCGAAGCTTTTGGCGTGAGAAATGCGGAACGTGAGCCGCTGACCGTCGACACGGTAATGTATGGCGCTTCGCTTACCAAGACGGCTTTCGCTTACCTAATCCTGCAGTTGCATGATGAGGGGCTTCTCGACCTCGACCAAACCATCGATACGCTGTTGCCGCGTCCGTTGCCGACATATGAAGGCTTTCGTCGCACCCATGCACCTTGGACCGACCTTGCGGGCGATGATCGCTGGAAATTTATTACGCCACGCATGTTGCTCAGCCACTCGGGAGGTTTCCGAAACTTCTTTTTCATCACGCCCGAAGGAGAATTTTCGATGGTCCCGGCGGGAGGCTCGATATTCACTTCGATCCGGGCACACGATACTTTTATTCAGGTGACGGTTTCATCCTGCTGCAGTTCGTGCTCGAACAGGGTCTTGGACTGGATGTCGGCGAAGAAATGCGCAAGCGGATCTTCCGCCCGTTGGGCATGACCAAAACAGACATGATGTGGCGCGAGGACTTTGTGGAGAATTTGGCGGACGGCTTCACTTCTTCAGGCGAAAGCGTGCCGCATGATGATCGCAGTAAGGTTCGCGCCGCAGGTTCGATGGATACGACCATTTCCGATATGGCCCAATTTGTGGCCGCTATCGCGAACTGCGAAGGGTTGTCTGCGGCCTCCTGCGAGGCCTTCTTTACGCCGTCGCTCGCGATCCCCACAGCAGCTCAGTTTGTTGCGGTCGATACGCCACTTCCTGCCGAACCAATTTATCCAGGACTCGCGGCAGGTCTCGGAGTTGTTGTGACTTCTGGACCGCAGGGCAAAGCGGTGTTCAAGGGCGGACACAACGACAGCACCGGAAATATGATGGTTTGCGTGCCAGCCAATCGAGACTGCGTTATTATCCTGTCCAACGATGTGCGCGCAGAAGCCGCCTTCCCGATGATTGTCGAAGCGGTGTTGGGTGACACTGGCGTTCCATGGAGATGGGAATATCCGAATCTCGATTTGGTCGATCACTAGGTTCATTCCACGTTGATGGGCCATCTCTAATTGTCATGTAACAGGCGGCGTAAGAACCCAGCTTTATGCCCACATGTTGATTCGTTAGCCAACCGACCGCTTTTATCTGAAGCCCAGGTTTAAACGCCAGTCTGCTTTTTGGTAGGAAGCTGAACGTCCGCTATTAAATGCAATAACGCGAAAGCTGTTATAGCGGTAAAGGGGAGCACTCGTCTACGAAGGGACGCCTCGCCTTGTTAAATCCTGGTTCATCGCCATACGGTAATAAGATCGTGCGTAGTGGGAGATAAACTTTGTTTGATGTAACCCTGATGGCCTTTTTGTCGGTCTCTGGTTCCATGGCGTTTACTCAGTTAGATTATGTCGCTGATACACGCGAAACCGTTGAGATGTCTGCACCTATGGTTGAGAGAACCGAACCCTCAGCGCAGACTGAAACGGAAACCGTGGTCTTCATGCCTCCCCATCCTACCGAAAGGAACAATCAGCTTTCGCCTTTGATAAGAGCGCGTGATGTAATGGATATTGAGAAGCATCCGGTTACATCCTTTGCAAAAATGTTCATTCTTGATGATGCTGGTGAGCGAACGGAATCAGCCTGTACTGCACAATTTGTGGCGTCTGACATTCTTATCACGGCTGCTCATTGCGTATTCAGTCCGGGCTCTAAGACATACAATTCCGGCTTTGAAATCTCGATCCGTTACGATGATGGGGAAAGCCCAGTTGAGCCAGCGCCGGTTATTCGCGCCTGGGTTCTGAACGAAGCGATTTCCGATTTCAACACTACTGATTTGGAAGCCTGTGATGATATTGCACTTCTTCAAATTGGAGGTAATACTGAAAAGAATAACAGTTGGTTAGGTATGGCGTCAGTGAATAATGACTGGTTCGGGGAAAATATGGTGCACAATTTTTCCTACCCCCATCGATCGGGCGCTGCGAAACTTACAGAAATGAGGAATCAACAATTGACGGCGAACCTCCCCGCTGATCGCCGGGATGCTATTATTGCGGCGTTGGATAAAAAGATCGAGCAATTCTCCGCGAACGAGCCGCAATTTTCGCAATCCGACTTATATTATCAATTTGGCAATACCGACAGTGTTGCAGATCAGTATTTTACGTTCAATCAAAGCTATAGCCTAGGCGGCCGAAGTGGGTCGGCCTATATTGATCAGGCGGGACACATAATTGGTTTAGTATCCCGCAATGTAGATAATAAGGCAACTATTTGTCGACTGACACCAGATATGATCGGCTCAATCTCTACTATAGTGCAAATGCGATGATCGAGATGGATTCGACTCAGGATGCGATCTATTACGCTATCGTCAAGCAACGGCTCTAGTTCTGCTTTTTAGCAACTACCAACATCACCCGAACGACCGCAACTGGTCGGCAGCTGACTGTCTGCTTCTAGCAATCTCGTGCCATTAAGAGACGTTGCTTCCGATCTATCGAGCCACTGGAACCTCGTCGATCCGCGTCGTCCAGGAAGGGCTTTTCATGGCACGCTTGGTGTCGCTCGCACGGGCACCATGCCCGGCTGATGCGATCGTTATCGCGCCGCGGCCATATCGCCGGTTCAACCCATCCATAGCTTTCAGAAGGTTGGGACTACGACCATCTGTGACCGCAAACAGATCGCCCTGAATGGCGTCGGCGTCGTGCAATCCTTCAAGCATCACACCGCATTTTGTATAGACATCGCCCTCGCGGAACATTCGATCCGCCATGCGGCCTGCAAGTCCGCCGATCTGCCGCGGATCGGCGCTAGCCGGTGATATGGTCGCAGACATACTGTGCGAGGGCGCATTTGGCCGGAACCGGCTACCGTGTGCGAAGGCTATCAAGCGCGATGCGATCAGATCCTGGTTGCGTATCTTCTCACAGGCGCGGACCGCGCGGCGCACCATCGCTTCGCGAAGAACAGCCTGGTTGCTGACCGGCTCTCCGAACATGCGCGTTACGGCCGTATTCTTCAACTTGTCCGGTTCGTGAGTGAAGCCTTCGCATTCGATGCCATTAAGCTCGCGCACCAAGCGTTCCATGACGACCGTGCCGACATCGCGTACGGTCTGAGGGGGCAGGGCAGCCAGATCGGCCGCAGTACGCACACCAAGCGGTTTGAGGCGCTTTGCCAGCTGACGGCCGATGCCCCATACCTCCTCGACCGGCCACTCGCGGAACAGGCGTGTGCGTAGCTCGACATCGTGGAGATCGATGACGCCGCCCCAGACCTTCTCGGACGCCTTGGCGAGCGCGTTGGCCACCTTGGACAGCGCCCGGGTCGGACCTAGACCCACGCGGGTTGGAAGCCCTGTCTGCTTCATGACGGCTGAACGCAGCCGGTGCGCTGCTTCTACATCACCTAATCCATTCGCCAGAACGGGAAGGCGGAAGAACGTCTCATCAATGGAGTAGATGTCGACCAGATCGCTATGTTCGGCGATCACTGCGTTGAACCGCCGGTTCATGTCGGCATAGAGTTCGTAGTTCGAGCTGCGCAGTTCGATGCCATGCCGCTTGATCTTGTCGCGAATGAGAAAGACGGGCGCGCCCATCTTGATATGGAGTGCTTTTGCTTCCTCCGATCGTGCGACAGCGCAGCCGTCATTATTGGACAAAACGCAGGTCGGAACGTCGCGCAAAGAGGGGTCGAACACCCTCTCGGACGAGACGTAGAAGTTCGTAATATCGAGGATTGCCCACATCTGTTAGCCGACCAGATTGCGAACGCTGGCGCGCACGACGCCCCACAATTCGACGTCCTCGTTGGCGATCACCGGCTCGCAGCGCAGCGTACTGTTGCGCGCTTCCAAATATGGCACGTTGCCCCGGATCACCATCTGGCGAACGACGAAACCACCCTCGACGATCGCGATGACGATCGATCCGTTGATAGGGTCGCGATCCCGGTCGACCACTACGACGTCGCGATCGTACAGCCCCGCTTCGCGCATCGAATTGCCGGACACCCGAAACACATAGCTGGCTGCGCGATCGAGCCGCAGCAGCGCAACCAGATCGATGGCGGTCTCTTCCCAATCCTGAGCGGGACTGGGGAAACCAGCACCGGCCGCCTCCATGATCTGCATGCGAAAATTGCGGGGAAGGGCATCGAGCAGCATATGTCCGCTCATAAGCCAAACGAGAACAAGTAGGGAACAGGGTATTTTCGTTTTACGCGCAGATGTTGTGGTTATCGCAATCCAAACCGCTTAACACCGCCGGTGATGTGTAATCTATATCGCCATAAAATCAGCTCGGCCGAACTGGCTGCGTTCGCCGAAGCGCTGCAGGTCCCGACCGGTGCGCAATTTGTAAACGGCAATTTCGAGCCAGACTACGTGGGTGCCGATGCGGACGGACCGGTGTTGGCGGTCGAAGACGGCGAGCTGGTCATGCGGACGCGCCGTTGGGGTTTTCCGTCGTGGAAGGACGGCGGCAAGCCGATCACGAATATCCGCAATCTTGAAAGCTCGTGGTGGAAGAGTGCGAACGGCGAGTATATTTCCAAGCCCGAATATCGCTGCCTCGTACCCTTCGACAGCTTCGCAGAATGGGATGCGGCCGAAAAGGGCAATGCCTGGTTTACGATCGATGCGGACTTTCCCTGCTTCGCCGGGTTCTGGCGGCCGTGGCACGGCGAACGATTGAAGGCGATCGAGGGCAAGAAGCGCCGGCAGCGCGAGGTCGACGATTGGGAGCTGTTCGCGTTCATGACGACCGAGCCAAACGAAACCGTCGCCGCAATCCATCCCAAAGCCATGCCGGCGATCATCACTACCGCATCAGAGGCAAAGTCCTGGTTGACGGCGGAAGAGGGAAGCCTGGCGCTTCAGCGGCCGCTACCGGATGCCATGGTTTCGAAGGTAGACGAAACAAGCGCTTGAACCTTGCTAGTCGGGCGATAAACTCGCCAAATGTCGTTCTTGCTCTTTGCGGCCGCCGCTATTATCCCATCGGGTGAGACCTTCATTTGCGAACCGGTTGCGGTCTGGGATGGCGATGGTCCTATCTGGTGCGAGGAAGGACCACGCGTTCGACTGTCGGGGATTGCGGCCCGTGAAACGGATGGAACCTGCCGGTCGAACCAGCCATGCCCTCCAATATCAGCCGAGGCTTCCAAAGCTGCGCTCGTCAAACTCATTGGCCGACCTGTCGGAACCGGCAGGCACGGTCATACTCTGGTGCGTGGCCCTGCCATGCGATGTCTATCGACCGGCAGCGCGGGCGGTAATCGAACTGCAGCCTGGTGCTGGTCACCCAAAAGTGGCGATGTGAGTTGCGCCATGATCAAAGGGGGCTGGGCGCTCAAATGGAAGCGCTACTGGAAGGACCACGCATGCGACTGAACGAGGAGCAACAGCTACGAGTCGAATTCGCGCTCATTGGGGCGCTGCTGCTGCTGGCTATCATTTCTGTCCTTCATACCGTGTTCTCCTAGATGGGATTGACGAGTGACCAAGAGATCTGGGGCGTCGCTCTGTGGGTCGAGCGCAACAAGGGAAAGAATGGCGGGGAATGGATCAGCAAGAAGATAGCGCGCTTTCAGGACGCTGACGACCAGGGCGGTTTGGCGCTATGGTCGAAAGTGGCAGAACGGCATTCCAAACTCGCGGCACGCACATCTTCGCCCAATTAAACACTTTCCTACATGGAACGAAAAGTGAACAAGTACGAATCTTCAATCCGCAGGAGATATCGTGATGATCATCATCGAACCGACGCTTTTGGTCGCGCTTGCGATCATGTGTACAGCAATCTCGACCGTGATCTGGTCTATACGGCGTAAACCGTAATGGAAAACTGAGCCGTATGTGCTAACATTGTAAGATTGGGAGTTGGGGGTTTGTCCATGACACGCATTTGCGGAATGATCGGGGCCATCGCTTTAGGCACTCTGACGTCGCTTTCATTCGTGGTTCCACAAGTCGCAATTGCGCATCCGGGCGGACTGGCAAGCGACGGCTGTCATAACGATCGCAAGAATGGTGGGCGTCATTGCCACCGCGGTTCGAACGCAGGATCGAACGTGAAGCCAAAAGCGCCTAAAAGTCGCAGTGGAACCTATGCCAATTGCACCGAAGCACGGAATGCCGGGGCGGCGCCAGTAAAGCGCGGCGATCCCGGCTACGGACCGCATCTCGATCGCGACAATGACGGCATCGGTTGTGAGTGATAAGCCGCACACCGCATTAAGGCGCTGGTTCGCGTCTTAGCCTCGATCAGTAGGGAAGAGCGAAATGGCAGCCTCTTTAACCGCTAAATCATTGCCGTTGGAATAACTTTTGATGGAAGCGGGATAGAGCAAAAATGTACGGGATCTGCCGCAGCATGCAATCGCGCAGCAAAACCGATTGACACTAATCATTCGATCGCTTCTGAGATCGCTGTCCTAAACGACAGGGCGAATAAGAGGGGTCAAATTCATGAAATTCGCAACGGCGGCAATTGCCGCGCTTATGCTTTCCGCTTGCGCCAACAGCGCGCTTACGGTCGAACAGCCTTATCGCGGCGCTCAGAAGTTCAGCACGGCCATGGTGCAGTATGACGCATCCACGGTTGGCGTCGATGACGAGAACATTGCCTATACCACCAAGAAGATGGAACAGGCGCTGTTC
The DNA here is from genome assembly GCA_049650885.1 of Alteraurantiacibacter sp. Taxonomy (GTDB): domain Bacteria; phylum Pseudomonadota; class Alphaproteobacteria; order Sphingomonadales; family Sphingomonadaceae; genus Alteraurantiacibacter. Next base: position 6,733 of record JBASBA010000372.1, read on the forward strand.
GGTGGCGATACCCCCGTCTTTTCCCAAGGATCGGGTCTTACGGTTCGCTATCGATATGTCGGGTTCGACGAAGGGAGCCGGTTTGGCCGATATCTGTCCGGCGGCCTGGCGGGCGGTTCCAAGGTCGTCCTGGAAACCGAGTTCGTATCGCCCACTGGTGAAGTCCTGGCCACGGTTCGCGGCGAAGGCACCGTAGGAGGAGGGCTTGCTGGCGGATCGAACAAGACCGGTATCGACAAGGCGGTTGAGAAGGTCGCCGACTACGCGGCCGCGAACTTCAAATAGAGCGTGAAGAGAGGGGCGCCGC
>JBASBA010000373.1:0-8766 GCA_049650885.1 Alteraurantiacibacter sp.
CCCTATGATTGGCATGACGCCGACTGCCAGTGGCTTGGACTGGACGTGAATGCGGACCTGCGCGTTTTTGGCAATGATGGTCGCGAACGGCTCAGCCTGGGTAAGGACGAACAACTGGCGACCGACATCATGTGCGAGACCTATCGCGAGATTCCCGACGCACTGGCTCCGCATTGGGAAACGGTGGGCACTTCGCTGCTGGACGGCAAGCCGGCGTTGGTGAATTGCACCGCAGGCAAGGATCGGACCGGCGTGGCAGTGGCCGTTCTGCTGGAAATGCTGGGCGCGCCACGCGAAGCAATTCTGGATGATTATGCCCGCTCCAGCATCTTTGGAGAGAACCTGCGCCGCAGCGGCTCGCTGGAACGCGGATTCCGCTCCAGTTTCGGCTTCATGCCCAGCCCGGGCCAAGTCGATGCCCTGATTGGGGTCCGTCCCGAATACCTGATTTCCGCTTGGAAGGAAATCGAGGCCAAGCACACGACAGTCGAGCGCTATCTCACCGATGCCGGTGTTGGCGAAGACATGCAAATTGAGCTGCGACGCTTGCTTGTAACGCAAGACGTCTCGCCTTCATATCAAGGAGAACTATCATGAAATCTGGCGGTGTAATCGGCCTCGGCGGCATTGGTGGAGGCGTGGCGCAATGCCTTCAGCGGTCCGGCCAACTATCGGCACTCTTCGATGTGCGTGCAGAAGCCGCAGAGCGCGTGCCGGGTGCGCCGCCAATGTCGGCAACGCCAAAAGACGTCGCAGCGGCTTCCGATTGTGTCCTGATCGCCGTGCTCAATGGTGAGCAGACCATCGGTGTCCTCTCCGGCTCCGATGGTGTTCTGGCAGCAAACAAGCCGGGACAGACCGTGATCCTGCTGTCGACGATTTCCATGTCCGACCTGGAAACATCGCAAAAGCTTTGCGCCGATGCCGGTGTGACGCTGATCGATTGCGGCGTAACCAACGGGCCCAAGTCGGGCGAGAACGGCTTGATCTGTCTTGCTGGCGGCAGCGAAGAGGACATGGCCAAGGCCAAGCCCATTTTCGATGGTTTTGCGGGACAGGTCATCCACATGGGTGGGCCGGGCACAGGCATGGCGGCCAAGATCGCACGCAACACGACATTCTTCGGCTGTATCCGGGCAGGCTACGAAGGCGCGGTAATCGCCCGCAACTACGGCGTAGACCTGAACCAGCTGCGCATGGCGCTGGCTGGTGATCCTAACGCAGGGGGCGGCCTTGAAGGTGCCCTGTCAATGGAACTCCGCCCCGATCCCGAAGGCAATGAGCAGGAAACCGGCGTCCGCAACTACTTCAAGGGGCTGATGGTCAAGGATCTGGAAGTCGCCATCGAAGAGGCCGCCAAGTTCGGTGTACGTCTGCCGATGATCGAATTGATCCGCGACAACGCCAATTCCACCTCTGGCCTGGAATACCGCAAGGGCCAGCCGCTCGATTGAGCAAGGGCACATACAATTCGAGGAAATACACATGAGTGAAAATGCTTGGAACAAGGGACTAGAGGTTTTCGATGCTGTCTATGGAGATGGCTTTTCCGCGATGATGAAGGGGCAGGAAGATAACCGCTTCTCACGCGAGATTATCGAAAATCAGTTCGGCAACCTGTGGGCGGACGAAGCGCTGACCATCCGTGAAAAGCGGCTGCTGGTACTGGGTGCCACGACCATGCTGGGGCGGCAGGATCTGATCGAGATCCAGATGATGGGCGCGCTTGGCAACAACGAGTTCACCGAAGAGGAACTGGCGCTGATTCCGCACTTCATGCTGTTCTATGCCGGGGCAGGCAACTGCACCTCGCTGGTGCGGGGGATCGAAGTGGCCAAGGCGCGCCTTGCAGAAACGAAGAAGGACTGAGACGACATGCGCGATCTGCCCCGCCTGCCGCTGGATGCCGATGCCTTCCGCGAGCGTTATGGCCCCTGGGCCGTGATCGCTGGCGCTTCGGAAGGCACCGGCGAATGTTATGCCCGCCAACTGGCCGAAATGGGCATCAACCTGATGCTGGTTTCGCGCCGACAGGAGGCGCTGGAGGCTCTGGGCAAGGGACTGGCGGAAGCATACGGAATTGAATTTCGGGCCTGCGCACAGGACCTGACAGAGCCCGATGCCGGGTTGAGTATCGTCGCAGCCGCTGCTGACCTCGATGTCGGACTCTACATATCCAACGCCGGCGCAGACGGATTTGCGGCTTTCTTCGAAGACGGCACCGAGAAGGCGCATCGGCTGGTGAGGATGAATATCACCAGCCTGATCGATGCCACCAACGGCTTCGGCAAGCGCCTGCTTGAACGTAGCAAGGATGGAAAGGGACGCGGCGGCATTATCGTGATGGCGTCAGGCGCGGGGCTGGGCGGTCAACCCAACCTGGCCATGTATTCGGCGACCAAGGCGTTCGAGATAAATTTCGCAGAATCCCTTTGGGCCGAATATCATGAACGGGGCATCGATGTGCTGGGCGTGGCCGCGCCGATCATGCGCACGCCGACATTGCTGCGGATGGTTCCCGAGGATTTCGACACGTCCGACACCTTCGATCCTGCTGACGTTACGCACAACGCGCTGGCCGGGTTACTGGCCGGGGAACCGATCCAGATCATTCCCGATGGACCGGGCGCGGAAAAGCAGCCGCAGGTGGAGGCAGATCGCAAGGCCCGCCTGATCGGTTTCGTCGAATTCAACAAGACATTTACCGGAGGATAAGCGCATGCGCAGGCTGGAAGGAAAGATTGCCATCGTCACCGGCGGGGGCGGAGGTATCGGATCAGCCGTCGCGCGGCGCATTGTGTCAGAAGGCGGCAAGGTCGCCATTGCCGATGTGTTCGAGGACAGCGCGAAGGCCGCTGCCGATCCGCTGGGCGATGCTGCGCTGGCGGTTCAGTTCGATGCTGCCGACCCAGCCTCGATAGAGGCAATGGTACAGACTACTGTCGATCATTTCGGCGGGTTGGACATCCTGCACAACAACGCCGCGATGACCGATCCGGCCAAGCACCCGCTCGATACCACTCCGGTCGATATCCCCATCGAGATCTGGGACGAGATCATCGATATCAACCTGCGCGGATATCTGCTGGGCTGCAAATATGCGATCCCGCACATGATCACGCGCGGTGGCGGCTCCATCATCAATACCGCATCGAACAGTGGTATTGCCGGAGACCTTGCCAGGGTCGCCTACGGCGCATCCAAGGGTGGCATCATCACCTTATCGAAATATGTCGCGACGCAATACGGAAAGCAAAACATTCGCTGCAATTCTGTATCCCCCGGCGTGGTATTGACCGCTGCACTCGAAGCGACGGTGCCGGGCCTCAAGGAAGTGATCCAGCGACATATCCTGACGCCTGAATTCGGCACGCCGGACGATATCGCGGCGCTGGTCGCCTTCCTCGCTTCGGAAGAGAGCCGCTACATCACTGGCGAGAACATATCGATCTCTGGCGGAGGCCTGTCGCACCAGCCGCACTATGCTGATCTGCTGGCAATGATGGAACAGCATCTGTGATGGGTGAACGGCTGACCGTTGCAGGAATGGAGGCAGCAGCGCGCACTGCCACGGGCCTTTCGGATTTCGGCCCAGATACCGGTTGGCGCGAGGGTTTTGAAAGATTGGTGGCGGCGGTCGAGGCGATGGGGCCGAATGATCAGCTGCGGCACCTGGCCACGCAAAATATCGTCGGTCAGCTCGCCACGCGCCTGCGCTTTGTCGAGGATGATCGCAATCATCCCGAGATAACCCGGCAGGACGTGGGTGATCCGCTGATCGTGATCGGCCTGCCGCGTACCGGCACCACCATTACCTACGATCTCCTGTGCCTAGATCCCGAAGCGCGTGCCCCGCGCGAATGGGAATGGTACATTCCCTGGCCGCCGACCGATGCCGCCACTTTCGATAGCGATCCGCGCATTGCGCAGGTCACCGCCATGTACGACAACTGGCTCGAACATGCGCCGCAACTGCTCGATATCCAACGGTTCGACTGCACCCAGCCGGGTGAGTGCAACCACGGCATGCAATATCACTTCGCCAGCACCAATTTCCCAGCCGAACTTGGCGTGCCGGACTATGCGGACTGGCTGCGAGCCAGCGATGCGCCGGGGCAATATATCTCGCACAAGCGTCTGTTGCAGAACTTCCAGTGGAAAGGGCCGCGCGGCCGCTGGACGCTGAAATCGCCGCAGCACCTGTTCGATCTCCCGGCCTTGCTGGAGGCCTATCCCGGCGCGATGCTGGTTTGGACGCACCGCGATCCGGCGCTGACGTTTTCGTCCCTCTCCAGCTTCATCGCAGGGTTTTTGGCGGCTTTTGGCGGTGACAAGGACAAGGCGGCAATCGGGCGCGACGTGGTGGAGACATGGATCGCCGCGATGAACCGCGCGCTGGCCGCGCGCGCCGATCCTTCGATTGACGAACGGATCATCGACCTGGCGCACAGGGACGTGGTGGCCGACCCAAAGGCCGCAATCAGGCGGATCTACGACAAATTCGGCCTGACCTTTTCCAAAGAACACGCGCGCCGCATCGATCACTTTCTGGCCGACAATCCGGCGGCAAAACGGATGGGCAAGCACAAACATTCGCCGGAGCAATACGGCATCGACGTGGCCGAGGTGCGTGAGCGGATGGCGGATTACTACGACCGTTTCGGCAACCTTCTGGGGAAACCACAATGAGCGTACTTGATCGCTTCCGCCTCGACGGGCGCAACGCCATTCTCACCGGCGTCGGCCCCGGTGTGGGAGAGCACGTGGCCAAGGCCTTTGCCGAACTGGGCGCGAACGTCGTCCTCTCGGCCCGTTCGCAAGACCGGCTGGACCGGATCGCGGAAGAGATCAACGCGCTTGATGGCGGACGCGCGCTGGCCATCGCCGCCGACGCGGGAGAGCGCGCCGATCTGGAAAACCTTGTCACCAAGGCGCGCGACACCTTCGGGCCAATTCATATCGTTTTCAACAATGCCGCCGCCGGGGTGGTCTATACGCATGATGGCGGGCTGTGGGCCAACACTGACGAGGTGTGGAAGACCGCGATGGATGTGAACGTCCTTGCCACATGGCGGCTGGCCGAGTTGACCGCACAGGAGATGGAAGCGCACGGCAAGGGCGTGATCATTTCCGTGCAAAGCTGCGGCGGCTTTACCCCTATCCCTCCCGCTGTTGCCTACGGCGTCAGCAAGGCGGCGCTGGCTTTCCTCACTCGATCTCTGGCCAAGGCGCTGGCGCCGCACACACGGGTGAATGCGCTTTGCGTCGGTTCGATGAGTCCCGACGGACAGGAGGCCGAAATTCACAAGGGCCTGGGCCTGGCAGAACGCAACGCGATCAAGCGGTTCGGCGCTGCGGACGAGGCCGTGGGCGCAGCCATCCTGCTGGCCAGCGATGCCTCCAGCTACACCACCGGCAGCACCGTGTTCGTGGAAGGCGGAAGGGTGGGAACGGTGGCATGACCAATCCTCTCTATACGGCAGATCAGGAAGCGGCGGAGAAACTGGCGCTGCGCCTGATAAATCGGGCAGATGTGCGGGCGGCGCGCGAACAGGCGCGCCAAGGAATGCTGGCCGATCCCGCTGCCGCGACGGCGGATGGCAATCTGGCGCTTGATCGCGCGCTCGATCAATGGGTGCTCGCGCTGGCCATGCGAGAGGCGAATGGCGATCCCGCCGATCCGCGCGTGGTCTGGAACGTTTCCAATCCGCCGCGCCGGTGGTTTGGCCACGTCTATCACGGCGCCGCCGTGGCGGTGGACAATCCCGACAATTTCAACCGCGAAATTCCGATCGACGGGGATGGCCACTATCGCATCGATCTGCGCTTTTCCGCTGATCCACCGCAGTTCAGCGTGGTGATCGAGATGGAGCCGGAACACCACGCCGGTCTGGGCCACAACATCGGTGCGCTGACATTGCAGGACTTGCGCCCATATTGCGATAGCGAGGGCCGCGTTTCGGTCACCGTGGGGCCGGAAGAGGGCGGGCCGCTGCACTTGCAATCGCGGCCTGGCCGCATCCAGATCTACACCCGTGACAGCCAGTGCGACTGGAATCAACGCCCCGCCGAGGTCAGCGTGGAGCGCCTTGATCGACCCGCGGACTGGCAGGTTCGCAGCGAGGACGAGATCGCCGCGACCATTATCGCCGACATGCCCGCCTGGGTCCGCTTCTGGCGCGGTTTCAAAGATAATTTCCTTGGCTTCCCCGAACCCAATCGGCTGGTAGGGCCAAACGGGCGCGACGGGAACTGGGGTTATCTGGCCGGTGGCCGCTTCGCGCTTGGCGATGAGGAGGCGCTGCTCGTTACGCTGGATCCGGCAGGTAGCTATTACACCGGTTTCCAGATCACCGATCCGTGGACTATCGCGCCCGATCCCATGCTTCGCCTTGCCAGCCTGAACAAGGGGCAGGTGATGCCCAACCCCGATGGCAGCGTGACATATGTTCTGGCGCTGGCCGATCCGGGCGTTGCCAATTGGATCGACACCTGCGGCTTGCACGAAGGATGGATGCTGACCCGGTGGCAGGGCGTGCCCGCCGATGCAGACCTTGCCAGCATGATCCGCGAAGTGCACCTGACCACGATCGACAATTTACCCGGAGAAATTCCCACCACCGATCTGGCCGGTCGCCGCCGCCAGATTGCCGCACGCGCGCAGGCCTTTGCCCAGCGCACCAGCGAGGGAGGATGGATCGATGCAGCCTGAGGGGTCGATCGTCGAACTGTGCCATGTGGTTGAAGACCTGGACAAGGCATTGGCGCACTGGACGCGTGATCTGGGTGCAGGGCCATTTTTCGTGTTCGACGTGCCTGTGCTGCCCGGCCAGCTTTACTATGGAGCGCCGACCGCCGTCTCGATGCGGGTAGGGTTCGGTTTTTCTGGCGGCGTTTTGATCGAACTGTTGCAGCAGACCAATGACGGCGCATCACCCTTTCGCGATTTTCTCCAAAAACGGGGCGAAGGGCTGCACCACATCATGCAGCGCGCCGAATTCGATGTGGCCCATGCGCGCCTTTTGGCTGCAGGCTTCAAGATTGCCTATAGCGGGAAAATGCCTTCGGGCGAGCGGTTCTGCCTGTTCGATACCTTCGCTTTGCACGGCTATTACACAGAACTGATGGAGCTCTCCGAAGCCATGCAGGCCAGCCTGGCACTGATGGAAAAGGCTCATGCTACCTGGGACGGCAAGACCGATGCCGTGCGCGGCATGGACCGGCTGGCCGAGCTTGCCTGACATGCCGCTGTCCTAAAGCTTGTCGCTTCCCATTTCGGCGAACATCTTCTGGAAATCGGCATAGCTGGGCTGGTGCGCAGTCACGCCGCCATCGATCGGGATTGCAGCACCGGTGATGAAGGCGCTCTCGTCACTGGCCAGGAAAGCGACGAGACTGGCGATATCTTCCGGCTCTCCAAGCCGCGGCGTCAGGTGGTGCGACAGGAGAATGTCCTTCACCACCGGCGGCGTCGACTGGGTTGCGAGCGGGGTCAGCACGAAGCCGATCACCATGCAGTTCGAACGTACGCCCAGCTTGCCATACTGGGTGGCGATCATGCGGCTCAGCTGGATCAGTGCAGCCTTGGAAGAGCCATAGGCAGTCAGCGTGGATTCGCCCTGCACGCCGAAGCCTGATGCGCTGTGGACAATCGATCCGCTCCCACCCTCGATCATGTGGGGCAGGGCATATTTGCTCATCAGCATCGCCCCGCGAACATTGACCGCCATTGCCCTGTCCCATGCAGCGACATCCAGGTTCATGACATCAAGGTCTGCCTGGCGCTGCGCATTGTTTTGGATGGCGGCGTTGTTGTGCAGGATGTCGATCCGGCCAAGATCGGTTGCCACCCGCCGGGCGAGTTCGCGCACGGAATTCTCGTCCGTCAGGTCAAGCGGCAGCGCCAGTGCGCCCTCTATATCCTGCGCGGCGGCACCTGCGGCATCGGCATCGATATCGGCAAGCACAACCCGGGCACCTTCGGCAGCCATGCGCCGCGCCGAAGCCGCGCCGATACCGCCTGCGGCACCTGTGACAATTGCGATCCTGCCTTCCAGCCTTGGGTTCATCGGGGTCTCCTCTTTTGCAGCACTAGATTGCATCTGGCCCTGGTCACAACCTGTCGCAGGGCAGGTTTCGCGCATTGCACGCACTTCCATCTGCTGTGTATTGGTTTGGGGAGGCCGTTTTGAAATCGACGATCGTACCGATGCCGGTGATGCCGGCACCGGAACCTGCAGGAACAATATTTCTGGCCGGAACCTGCATTATCATGGCGGGAATACTGGCATGGTGGGCGCTGGGGCATGAAAGGCGCATGCGCGGCTGGGTCTTGCCGCTGGTCTTTGCTGGAACCGCACTGTCCGCAGTGATGATCGAACCGATCTACGACAACACGCTGCTCTACTGGTATCCGGCCGAAAACCCGCTGGCCTTTTTTCGCGGATACGAGCGGACAATCCCCTGGTATGTGCCGCTTGGCTATGCCTGGTTCTTCGGCGGATCGGCCTACTTCGTCTGGCGCGTGATAGAGAGCGGCGCATCGGCAGCGCGGATCTGGCAGTTGTTCCTTGCCACCGCAGCGGTCGACTGGTTGGCGGTATCCATTTGCGAATGGCTGGACCTCAGCGCCTTTTACGGCAACCAGCCTTTCCACCTGTTCGGCTCTCCCGTGTGGTTTTCATTCTGCGACGCTACGGGCGGCTTCATGCTGGGCGCGGCGCTTGCCAAGCTGATGCCTTACCTTTCGGGTAGCAAGCGGCTGTG
>JBASBA010000374.1:0-18272 GCA_049650885.1 Alteraurantiacibacter sp.
AAGACGCCCCTTATGCGCCTGATTGCTGCCATTCTGATTGCCACCACCCTGTCTGCCTGCGCTGCCATACCGGCGCGGCAAGCACCCGCGCCGCCGCCGCAAACGGTGGATCCGCGCGTGGTGCCGCCAACCGATGCGGCGCCTCCACCGCCTCCATCTGCGGGATTTCGCGCGCCTCAAGTTCTGCAAGAGCCCGGATTTGACGGCATCATCCGCGAGCCGGCATCATCCCTGATCGCCCGTTTTGGCCAGCCGCGGCTGGACACGCCGGAGGGCGATATGCGCAAATTGCAATTCACCGGAGAGGCGTGCGTGATGGACGTCTACCTCTATCCGCTCTCGCCCGGTGCTCAGCCTGTGGCGACATGGATCGAGGCGCGGCGGTCAAGCGACGGCGCGGCCGTAGATCGGCTCGCCTGTGCGCAGGCACTTTCACGCCGGCGCTAATGTCGCGGAGAAGGGGCATGGTAACCTCGAATTAACGCTGTTGCGATACGCCCATTCCGACAGGAGGGCTGATCACCATGAGTTTTGAATTTGCCGAGATTGCCAGGCACGCCGCAGCTGACCGTACGATCACCTTGGAAGAGGTGCGTGCGCTTCGCGGGGCAGGCTGGGCAGATGGACAGATGTCGCGCGAGGAGGCGGAGATCATATTCGCCACCCAGCACGCCATTGAAAGCCCCTCACGCGAATGGTCGGACTTTTTCGTCGAAGCCATCCAGAATTTCGTTCTCAACGACAGCGATCCACGCGGCTTTGCCAGTGCGGAGGAGGCCAACTGGCTGATCGGCCAGATCGAGACAGACGGCAAAGTCTGCTCCATGACAGAACTGGAGCTGCTGACCCGCATCATCGAGCGCGCGCAGAACGTACCGGAAACACTCAAGACATTCGCACTCGGTGTGCTGGAGCGCGAAGTGCTTGAAGGCGTCGGCCCGACGCGCTGCGGCGGAGAATTGTCCGAAACCCACGTCAGCGCGGCGGAATGTCGCATTCTTCGCCGTGTCGTGTTCGGCCATTCCAGCGATCGCCCCGCTGCGGTAAGCCGCCGTGAAGCCGAAGTGCTGTTTCGCATCAAAAATGCCGTGACAGGCAGCGACAACACGCCCGAATTTGAACGCCTGTTCGTGCAGGCGGTGGGCAATTACCTGATCGGATTTGCCCATTCCAACGGCCAGATCAGTCGGGAACGGATGCTGGAACTGGAAGCCTTCGTTGCCGATAACAAGGCCAGTATCGGCCGGTTCATGGGCAGTATGGCGAAGAATGCGCCCAATGCGTTCGGCGTGGTGTTTGGCAAAAAAGACGAAGGTCCCAGCCGGTCGCAGCAGGTTGCTGCCGAAGCCGAGATCAACGGTATGGAACAGGCCTGGCTGGACCAGCAGATTGCCGAAAGCGGCGAGGTTGATCGTTACGACGCTGCCCTGTTGGCATTCATTGCCGAGGAAACCGGCATCGCGTAAAGGTATCCGCCCGTTGTCCTAGACCATGAAGCTTTCGCCACATCCGCACGCGCCCTTTGCGTTGGGGTTTTCGAAAACGAAACCGGCGGTGAAATCGTCTTCCACCCAGTCCATCGTGCTGCCGATCAGGTAAAGCACGCTGGCACTGTCGATATAGAAGATGCCGCCGGGTGTTTCGATTCTCTCGTCGAAACCCTGTTCCTCGGTGATGTAATCCACCGAATACGCAAGGCCGGAGCAGCCACGGCGCGGGGTAGACAGCTTCACGCCGATCGCATCGTCCGGCGCCCTGGCCATCAGATCTGCCACACGCTGCTTTGCAGCGGGCGTCAGGATCACGGCAGCCTTGGGGGCGGGGCGGGTCTTTGTCTTGGTATCGCTCATCACAGCATCCCCAGCTCAAGGCGCGCTTCGTCGCTCATCTTGGCGGGATCCCAAGGCGGATCCCACGTTACCACAACCTCTGCATCGCGAACGCCGGGCAGGCTCATCACGCGCATTTCGATCTCGTTGGGCATGGTTTCGGCAACCGGACAATTGGGCGTGGTAAGGGTCATGGTGACCTTCACATCGGCGTCCTCTGCCACCTCTACATTGTAGATCAGGCCCAGATCATAGATGTTGACCGGGATTTCCGGATCGAAAATCTCCTTCAGCGCGTCGATCACCGACTGGTGCAGATCGCCGCCTGGCTCTCCAGGGGCCACGTTTTCTGGCTTCTTCTGAAGAAAACCCTCCAGGTAATCGCGCTTGCGCTCAAGCTTTTCGCCAGCGGACTCATCCTCCGGCAAAGGCGCGTCCGAAACCCGCGCGCGTGGCGGCTTTTCAACCACGTCTTCCGCGGGCGAAGGCGCTGCGATGAAATCCTTGTCGTCGTTCTGATTTTCCATCAGCCGAAAATCCTCTTGGTGCGTTCGATACCGCGAATCAGCGCGGCGACGTCGTCTTCGTCGGAATAAGTGCCAAAGCTGGCACGCGCGGTGGCAGTGATACCCAGTTTCTCCATCAGCGGCTGCGCGCAGTGGTGGCCTGCGCGAATGGCCACGTTCTCTTCATCCAATATGGTGCCCAGATCGTGCGGGTGAACCCCGTCTATCATGAAACTCACGATACCGACGCTGTCGTCAGGCCCGTAAAGCGTCACATCGTTCATTGCGCCCAGCGCCTTGCGCGTCTGGCGTACAAGGCTGGCTTCGTGGCGATGGATGGCTTCCAGGCCGATTTCCGAAACGTAATCGCACGCGGCGGCAAAACCGATGGCCTCGATTATTGCTGGCGTTCCCGCTTCGAACCTCTGCGGTGAAGGTGCATAAGTCGTGGTATCAAAACCCACCTTGTCAATCATCGCGCCACCACCCTGCCACGGCGGCATGGTGGCCAGCAGATCAGCCCTGCCCCACAATGCACCGATGCCGGTTGGCCCGTATATCTTGTGCGAACTGAAAGCGTAGAAATCGCAATCTAGCGCGGCCACGTCCACCGGCAAACGCGGCACGGCCTGACATCCGTCCAGCAGCAGCTTTGCACCGACTGCATGCGCCAGATCGGCAGCACGCCTGCCATCCACCATGCTGCCCAGGACATTGGACACATGGGCGAAGGACACCATCTTGTGATCGCTCGTCAGCATCGCCTCGGCAGCATCCAGATCGATGCGGCCATCATCGGTGATCGGGCACACGTCCACCTGCCACCCGGCCAGTTGCCAGGGCACGATGTTGGAATGGTGCTCCAGCTGCGAAAGCAACACGCGGCCCTTGTCCGGATAGCTGTAGGCCAGCAGGTTGATCGCCTCGGTAGCGCCGCGGGTAAAGACGATCTCATCCTCTTGCCCGCCGATAAAGCTGGCAACAGTGCGGCGCGCGGCCTCGTAGCCCAGCGTCATCTCGGCAGAGCGGGAATAGACGCCGCGATGCACGGTCGCGTAATCCTTGCCCATCGCGTCACTGGTGGCATCGATCACCACCTGCGGCTTTTGCGCCGTGGCTGCGGAATCAAGGTAATGCCACGGCTTGCCCTCAGCGGTGAGGAGGCCGGGAAAATCGGCTTTTCGAGACATGGTTTGCGTTATGGACACAGATCGCGGCTCCATCCCGGATTTTGGCCGCGCGCACAGTTGTAGCGGATGCCCGCCTGCAACACGCGATAGCCATCATCGGCCTCGCTCAGCACGATGCGCCATTGCTCTCCAATGACGGAATCATCGCGATAGCCATCGGTGGTAACGAGGATCATGCGGCTGCCAAGACCGGACCCATCGCGCCCGATTTCACGGTCAATTTGCGCACCTCCGATGTTGGCGCGGTTGAGGTAGAAGTCTATCACCTGATCTTCCGACTGGAATGACCGATCAGGAACACTCAGCGCAGTGTAAGCGCTCGCTGGCAAAGCTTCGACAATCGATGTCGTCGAGCAAGCGGCAAGCGCCAGCGGCAAGGTGAGAATGGCGAGAAAACGCCTCATTCGCGGGCCTCCAGCACGTTCAGCGCGGCTTCCAGCAGGCGTTCAGCCTCGCCCTCGTCCTCCAATGCGGCCAGCGCATCGGCGATGAATGCACGCACCAGCAGGCGCTGCGCCGCATCGGGCGCGATGCCGCGACTGGCCATATAATAACGTGCCATCTCGTCCATCTGGCCGATGGCTGCGCCGTGTGCGCATTTCACGTCGTCGGCGAAAATTTCCAGTTCGGGCTTGGCATTGGCGGTGGCACCCTTCTCCAGCACCAGCGCCTTGAAATCCTGCCCAGCATCTGTGCGCTGGCCTTCTCGGCCCACGTTGATCGCGCCGAGGAAGTTGCCGGTCGCCTCGTGCCAGTGAACTGCGCGCACAATTTGGTTGGATGTGGCATCGGGAAGGTTGTGTGCGGTGCGGGTAACAAATTCGCGCACGGCATCGCCGCCGCCGATGGTGACGCCGCCGAATTCAAAATGCGCGCCCTCGCCCAGATCGGTTTCCACCTCGACGCGGGTGTAATCATTGCCGATCACCACCACGAAGATTTCCGCCCGTGCGCCCTTACCGATGTTGAGGCGGATGCGGTGCAGTTCAGGCGCGTCGCTGCCCACGATCATGCAGTGGCGGTGCGTCTCGCCGTCTGCGACAGATACATCCTGCCACTTGTCGAGAGCCTCCACCCCCAGTTTCGCGACAGCATCGAAATCGGCATAGCGCCAGGATTCGTCTCGGATGGTGGGGAGTTCGCTCATGCGGCCATCACCTCGTCATAGCCCTCTGCCTCAAGCTGTTTGGCAAGCTCGGCGTCGCCGGTCTTCACGATCCGGCCCTTGGCGAGGATGTGCACGAAATCGGGCTGCACATAATCCAGCAGGCGCTGGTAATGGGTGATCAGCAGCACGGATTTGTCTGGCTTGCGCATGATGGCGTTGATGCCTTCGCCCACCACTTTCAGCGCGTCGATGTCGAGACCCGAGTCGGTCTCGTCCAGCACTGCGAAAGTGGGGTCGAGAATGCCCATTTGCACCATCTCGTTGCGCTTCTTCTCGCCGCCGGAGAAGCCGACGTTCACGTTGCGCTTCAGCATTTCCATGTCCAGCTTCAGCAGACCCGCCTTTTCCTTGGCAAGCTTCAGGAATTCACCGCCCGACAGCGGTTCTTCGCCACGCGCCTTGCGCTGCGAATTCAGCGCCTCGCGCAGGAATTGCACGTTGGATACGCCGGGAATTTCCACCGGATACTGGAAGCCCAGGAACATGCCCGCAGCGGCACGCTCGTGCGGCTCCATCGCGAACATGTCCTTGCCGTTGAAAGTGACGCTTCCTTGCGTAACCTCGTAACCGGGGCGCCCGCCCAGCACATAGGCCAGCGTGGATTTGCCCGCGCCGTTCGGCCCCATGATCGCGTGCATTTCACCCGCGTTCACATCCAGCGAAAGGCCTTTGAGGATTTCCTTGCCGTCGATTTCGGCGTGGAGGTTTTCAATTTTCAACATCAGTCGTTCCGTGAATTGTAAGTGTTGTTGCGCGTTTCGCCGTGCGGGCCTGAGCGGGGCGGGCCATTGCCGTCGCGGTCGTATCGCGGGCGGGCCTGGCGCGGGTTCTCGGCGTCATGACGTCGGCGGGCTTCACCCTTGTCGGCAATGCGCAGGCGCATCCCGGCGGTGATGCGGGCCAGCACCTCGTCCATGTCTTCAAGAATGTCAGGGGCTTTCAGGTGCATCACCTTCACGCCCACCGATTCCAGCGACTTGTCGCGGCGGCGAGCAAGTTTCTCGTCATCGCCCTCCTCGTCGATCACGATGGCCATGCCCAGCGTGTGGCAATTGAAGTCGACAATCGCGCTGCCCACCACGGCGAATTTCTTGAACGTGTGTCGCCCCAGGTCCGCCTTGGAGAACCGCTCAGCCAGCGCCTTGTGCGCCTCACTGGCATGACGACGCATCTTGCGCGCTTGCTCGTGCAGATTGTCGAGCCGCTTCTCGCTGATTTCCCAGCCGCGACCCTTCTTCTTGATCGCGGGCGCTTCGGCAGCGTCCGAGGGATCGCGCAGTTGGAGTTTCTTGCGTTCGGTCACCCCACGCTCCCCTCAAGCGAGATGGCCAGCAGCTTCTGCGCTTCGACGGCGAATTCCATCGGCAGTTCTTTCAGCACGTCCTTCGCAAAGCCGTTGACGATCAGGGCCACGGCCTCTTCCTCGTCCAGGCCGCGTTGCATGGCGTAGAACAATTGGTCGTCGCTGATCTTGCTGGTGGTTGCCTCGTGCTCGATCTGGGCGGTGGGGTTCTTCACCTCGATATAAGGCACGGTGTGCGCGCCGCTTTCGCTGCCCAGCAACAAGCTGTCGCACTCGGTGCGGTTGCGGCAATTGTCGGCATTGGCGGCAATCGCCACGCGGCCACGATAGGTGTTGTTGCTCTTGCCCGCCGAGATCCCCTTGGAGATGATGGTGGAGCGGGTGCCGCTGGCGTTGTGGATCATCTTCGTGCCGGTGTCGGCCTGCTGGTAATTGTTGGTAACGGCGACCGAGTAGAACTCGCCCACGCTATCAACGCCGTTCAGCACGCAGGACGGGTATTTCCACGTCACCGCGCTGCCGGTTTCCACCTGCGTCCACGAAATCTTGGACCGTGCACCCTGGCACAACCCGCGCTTGGTCACAAAGTTGTAAATGCCGCCAACGCCTTCGGAATTGCCGGGATACCAGTTCTGCACGGTGGAGTACTTGATCTCGGCATCTTCCATCGCCACCAGTTCCACCACGGCGGCGTGCAGCTGGTTCTCGTCACGCATGGGCGCGGTGCAGCCTTCCAGATAGCTGACATAGCTGCCCTTTTCGGCAACAATCAGCGTGCGTTCGAACTGGCCGGTGTTTTCCGCATTGATACGGAAATAGGTGGAAAGCTCCATCGGGCAGCGCACGCCCTCAGGAATGTACACGAAGGTGCCATCGGAGAAGACTGCGGCGTTGAGGCAGGCGAAATAGTTATCGCGCTGCGGCACGATCTTGCCCAGCCACTTCTTCACCAGATCGGGATGCTCTTGCAAAGCTTCACTGATGGAGAGGAAGATGACGCCCGCCTTCTTCAATTCCTCGCGGAAGGTGGTGGCAACGGAAACGCTGTCGAACACCGCGTCCACGGCCACCTTGCGTGCGCCCTTTACGCCGGCGAGCACTTCCTGCTCCGCCACGGGAATGCCCAGCTTGTCGTAAACGGACTTGATCTCGGGATCGAGCTCGTCGAGCGATTCCAGCTCAACCTTCTTCTTGGGCGCGGCGTAGTAATAGGCGTCCTGATAGTCGATTTCAGGATAGCCGAGCTTGGCCCAGTTCGGCTCCTCCATCTCCTGCCAGATACGAAAGGCCTTCAGGCGCCAGTCCAGCATCCATTCCGGCTCTTTCTTCTTGGCCGAGATGAAGCGGACGGTGTCTTCATTCAGACCCTTCTCCGCAAATTCCGTTTCGATATCGGAGGACCAGCCATGCTCGTACTCGGCGGCCTTGTCGGCTGCTTCGCGTGCCTCGGCATCCCGTTCGGGATTGGCCTTGAGTTCGACTTGTTCGTTCATGCCATTTCTTCCGTTCTTGCCAACTGCACCAGCGAGATATCCGCCAGTGCGCTGCGCAAAGCTGTGTTCACGATCGGCCAGTGCGGCTGCACCGCGCAATTGCCTTCCAGCGCGCAATCATGCCGCCCGCCATCGACGCATGAAGTAAGGGCAATCGGCCCCTCCATCGCCTCTACGATGTCCGCCAGACTGATAGCCGCCGCCGGGCGCGCCAGTTGCAGCCCACCACCGGCACCCCGGGTGGAGCGCAACAGGCCCGCGGCAGTCAATTTGCTCACCACCTTCTGCACGGTGGGGACGGGCAGGCCCGATTGCTCGGCCAGTTCGGCCGCGCTGGTGCGCCCACCGCCGCAATGGCGGGCAGCCTGGCTCATCGTGACGACGGCGTAATCTGCAAGGTTTGATAATCTCATTCTAGGCGCAATAGTTTCTAATCGGACCAATTTGTTCCGATTGGTCATCTATGCGTAAAAACGACGGAATCAACCCATTTCCGCTTGTTGCGAGTCGTTAGCGCAATTCGCGCAGGTTCTTCCCGTCGATCAGTTCCTTCAGATAGGGAGAGGCATCGTCGGATAGCCGCGCCGGGGTCCGCCCCACGAATTCCCGAATTTCGTGAATCATGTGCGGCTGATCGTAAAAGGCGTCAAAAATTGCCGCCTCTTTCTCCAGTGAAAGATCTGGCCGAGACAGTGCGGCAGCAGCGCGAAGCGCACGGTATTTGCGGCGCAACGCAACGGGCGAGACACCGAAATATTGCTGCACCAGTCGCTGCGTCTGCCGGCGGGAGAAGCTGCTGGCGCTGTAGAGTTCTTCCACATCGGGCAACAGGCTGCCAGCCAGCCACTGGCCGACACTTTCCATCAGTTGCAGATGGCGGGGGCGCGGCAGTTTGGCATTGGCAAGGATGAAACTGGACAGGGCTTCCACAAGGTCGTGCGCAGTGGCTGCATCGTCGAGATAGGCGGAACATAGTTTCGCGCCGATCTCTCGAATTTCCGGGTTGAGCCAGTCGGAAGCCTTGTAAAGGCGATTGGCATGATCTTGCGCGTGCAGCCCTGTCAGCGCAGCCCAACCCAACGGTGAAAGCGCTGCGCCAACGGCGTGAAACGGCCCATCAACCTCGATCGGCAGGGCGCAGGAAAGCGGGGTGAGGAGATTAACCTGATAGGAGGTGTCATACCCTCCCTCGGGCAGGAAAAGCCGCCCACTCCCCTTGGGAAAAAGGCTCAGTTGGCCAATTGTCGCTGGCTGAATATCGCGCACAAGCGGTTCATCACAACGAAAATGATAAAAGACGGTCACGAATTGCGCGATGTCACCTTCCGGCTCGATATAATCGATTTCGAAATGGTTAGGCGGAGTAAGTTCTCCGCCCAGCATCTGATCTTTTCTCATCGCGACCCCCCGCCTTGATTGACTTCAGCTTTCGTTGGCTATCCATGCATCGACCTGCTCTTCCAATATGGACAGAGGGACAGGTCCGTTGGCCAAAACCAGTTCGTGGAACTGGCGAATGTCGAAATTGTCGCCAAACGCCGTGCGCGCCCGCTCCCGCAGCTCCATGATCTTCAGCTTGCCTATCATGTAGGCCGTGGCCTGACCCGGATAGACGGCATAGCGTTCGATCGCCTTGCGGATATCGCCTTCAGGATTGGGCGTATTCTCTTGCAGGTAAGCAATGGCCTGTTCACGGCTCCACCGCTTGTGATGCAGGCCGGTATCCACCACCAGGCGCGCGGCGCGCCAAAGCTCCATCTGCAATCGCCCGAAGTCGGAATAGGGATCGGTATAGAAACCCATGTCCTTCCCCAGTTCCTCGGAATACAGGCCCCAACCCTCGGTATAGGCCGTGAAACCGCCATAGCGACGGAACGGTGGCAATTCGCCCAGCCCGGTTTGAATACCGCGCTGCAAGTGGTGGCCGGGAAGCCCCTCGTGATAGGCCAGCGCTTCCAGCTCGTTCCGGCTCATGGAATTCAGATCGTACAGGTTGACGTAATAGGTGCCGGGGCGTGAGCCATCGGTGGCCGGAGACTGGTAGAACGCCTTGCCCGCGCTCTGCTCACGAAAGGCTTCCACCGCCTTTACCTGCAGTTCATATTGCGGGAGGGTGATGAAATATTGCGGCAGCCGCGCCTCCATGGCGTTCAGCACGCCATCCACCTCGGCCAGGTAATCCTCCCGGCTGGTGTGGTAGAATTGCGGATCGCTTCGCGTGAATTCGAAAAATTCCTGCAAGCTGCCATCAAAGCCCACCTGCTGCATGATGGTGCGCATTTCGTTCTGGATGCGATCAACCTCGCGCAGGCCGATATCGTGGATTTCGTCAGCGGAAAGCTGCGTGGTCGTGTAATATTCCAGCAGCGCCGCATAGTAATCCGCGCCATTGGCAAAGCGCCAGATACCATCGTCAGTGGGCGCCATGGCTTGTTGCCGCTCCATCTCTACCTGAAGGCGGCTGTATGCGGGCGCCGCATGATCACGCCACGCGCCCTGTGCATCGGTGACAAGCGCGGCACGCTCCGCCTCCGGAATATCCAGCGCGCCCACTTCGCTGAGGAAATCCTCCAGAACGGCGTTGCCAAGGCCTGCATCCAGTATGTTGCGAATGTCAGACAGGACGTAGGGATACACCCAGTCCGGCGGCATCACGCCCTGGTCGGCGCGCTGTGCGGAGCGTGCGATCAGCGTGTCCAGCAGCGGCTCGATCCCCTCGATCCGGGTGATGTAATCACGCGCATGATCAGCGTTCTGCACGGCGTGGGTATTGATGAGAAACGCAGGGATGCCGCTCTGCTCACCGGACATCTGATCGAAGAACCAGCCGTAATCCTCGAACGCATCAAGCGACGCGGAACGCGCTGCCGTGGCCTCGAAAAGACGGTAGGAAAGCTGGTCCTCCGCCGACAGGCTGGCAAGGTCATAGCCTTTGCGCATACGCTCCAGCCATTCGTCCCGCAGCGCATCGCTTCTCGCTTCCGCCGCCTCGCTGGGATCGTTCCACTGACCGTAATCCCCGTCCCTAATGCCGCGATAGGTCTTGGTCTCTGGCGAAAGCGCCAGTTGCGCCTCGTCATACTGATCGAAAAACGTACCGATATCGGCAGGCACCTGCGATTGTGCCGCGCCCATTGCGCCATCGCCGGTTCCGGGGGCCGTCGCGCAGGCAGCAAGGGCAATCGCGCTGGAAAGTGTTAGTGCAAATCGAAACGGAAGGCGGATCATTGACGGATATCCTCTTGAATGTCCGACAAAGACCTAGACGATGAACAACACTATCGAAAGCCCGATGGAAAAAAAGAGGGCGGCCTGCCTCAAAAGGAAAGCCGCCCTTTATTAGTAGAGAACTCTTGGCGATTATCGCCTTGAGCCCTTCGGGTCGCAACAACGGACTAGCTGATTCTTGCGCACTACGATTGTAAGAAGGCGTCATTTTGCGCAAAGATGCAGCAGTATATTTGTAATCATGCGCAACTGCATTGGCCGTTTGGCCATGCCCGATGCAAGCGGGGGATTGCGCCATACCGCGCCATGCTGCCAAGGGGGCACCATGCTCTATCCCTTGATCCGCCCTGCCCTTTTCACTCTGGACCCGGAACGCGCCCACGGCCTTGCGATAAAGGCGCTGAAAGCCCTGCCAACAGGCAAACCTGCCAACCCCGGCGGACTGCTGGCAACTCA
Organism: Alteraurantiacibacter sp.; assembly: GCA_049650885.1. GTDB lineage: Bacteria > Pseudomonadota > Alphaproteobacteria > Sphingomonadales > Sphingomonadaceae > Alteraurantiacibacter. The sequence goes on from JBASBA010000374.1 coordinate 11,174, forward strand.
AGTCGCCGGCATCGAATTCCCCAACCCTGTTGGCATGGCGGCGGGATTTGACAAGGATGCCGAGGTCGCAGACGCGCTGCTTGGCCTGAAGTTCGGATTTGTGGAGGTTGGCTCCATCACTCCACTGGCACAGGCAGGCAATCCCAAACCGCGACTGTTCCGGCTGGAGAAAGACCGCGCGGTCATCAATCGCATGGGCTTCAACAATGGAGGAGCGCAGGCTGCGGCAGTACGGGTCGCTTCGCGTGGGGATCGGCCCGGCGTTCTGGGCATCAATATCGGCGCGAACAAGGATAGCGAGGATCGCATCGCCGATTACGCCGCGATGACGCGGATCATGGCACCCTATGCCACCTATCTGGCCGTCAACATCTCCAGCCCCAACACGCCCGGCCTTCGCGCCTTGCAGGATGAGGGCGCGCTGGTCGGGCTGCTGGACGCAGTGCTGGACGCGCGCGGCGCGAACGGTCCTCCCGTATTCCTGAAAGTCGCGCCAGACCTGCAATCGGCCGACGTGGACGCGATCACCCGCATTGCCATGGACAGCAAACTGGGCGCGCTGATCGTGGCCAACACCACCATCTCGCGGCCCGATCTGGCCTCTGTCGATGCTGGTGAAACCGGCGGGCTGTCGGGCGCGCCGCTGAAACCGCTGGCGCTTGAGACGCTGCGCGCTTTTCGGAAGGCGTCGGGCGGCGCAATTGCGCTGGTGGGCGTAGGCGGCATCACCACCGCAGCCGATGCGTGGGAACGTATCCGCGCAGGCGCCAGCCTGGTGCAGGTCTACAGCGCAATGACTTATCACGGGCCGGGCATCGCCAGGGACATATGCAAGAATCTGGAAAAATTGATGAAGCGCGATGGCTTTGCTTCGATTGCGCAAGCCGTCGGAAGTGAATAGCAGTGGTCGGGTGACTTTTATTCGCTCCCTGATCGCCCCTGTCGCCGCACTTTGCCTTGTTGGCTGCCAGACCGTTCCTGCCCCGCAGACTTCCGCAGAAACGGGCACTTCTACAGGAACAGGCGTCGTGCAGGCCGCTGATCCACGCGCCGCCCAGGCAGGTCGCGAGATGTTGCGCCGAGGTGGCAGCGCCACCGATGCCGCCATCGCCGTGATGCTGGCACTAACAGTGGTGGAACCGCAAAGCTCCGGCATAGGTGGCGGCGGCTTCATGGTGCGCGGTCTTGCAGATGGTACGGTAACCACGTTCGACGGTCGCGAAAGCGCGCCCGCTGCGGCGGGGCCGGAATGGTTTTTCGGCCCTGACGGCGAACCGCAGGGCTATGGTGATGTTGTGCTGACCGGTCTCAGCGTTGGTGTACCCGGAAATATCGCACTGGCCGCACGCGCCCACGAAAGCCACGGCAAACTGGCTTGGGCCGAGCTTTTCGGGCCTGCCATTGCCCTGGCAGAAGGGTTCGTCATGAATCCTCGCCTGCATCAGTCACTGGAGGGCAGCATTGATCGTGCGGGGCAGGACGCGACGATGCGCGCGATCTTCTACGATGACGATGGCGAACCGCGACCCATTGGCAGCACGATCACGCGCCCCCGACTTGCAGAGACATTCCGCACGCTCGCCGCGGAAGGGCCGGATGCGATGTATGGCGGGGAAGCCGCCGGGGCGCTTGCCTCCCATATTGCCGCCAACACGCCGGGCGATGCCGCGATGCAGCCGTCCGACATCAGCAATTACGAGGCAAAGGAGCGAGAGGCTCTTTGCGGCACCTACCGCGACTACCGCATCTGTTCGATGGGGCCGCCCACTTCCGGCGGAATTGCGCTGTTGCAAATCCTGGGTCAGCTTGAACGGTTCGATTTGGCCGCGATGGGGCCGGAATCGACGCAGTTCTGGCATCTGTTCGCGCAGTCGCAGCTGCTCGCCTACGCCGATCGTGAAATTTACACCGGCGATGCTGACTATGTGGCCGTCCCCGCTCGCGAACTGATCGCGCCCGATTATCTCGCCGCGCGATCGATGCTGATCGATCCTGCACGCGCCCTTGGCGATTACGAGGCCGGCCATCCCGTGGGCAGTCTTGCTAGCTATGCCGACGGGGATGAGCCGGTCGAACACGGCACCACCCATTTCGTGGCCGTCGATGGCGATGGCGCGATGGTCAGCTACACCTCCACCGTAGAAGGCGGCTTTGGCTCCGGCCTGCAATTTGGCGGATATTACCTGAATAACGAGCTGACAGATTTCAGCTTCAGTCCGACCAGGGATGGCAAACCCGTGGCCAACCGCGTTGAAGGCGGGAAACGGCCGCGCAGCTCCATGTCTCCTGCCATGGTGTGGGCGCCGGATGGAAAGCCCTTCCTCGTCATCGGCGGAGCGGGCGGCCCCTTTATCCCTGTTCAGACGGCACGATCGATCATCGGCATCATCGATTTTGGCCTTCCGCTGGAAGACGCGTTTTCCCTGCCCATCGTCATGGGATTTGGCCCCAGCCTGTTCGTGGAAAGCGATACCTGGCTGGCCGGGCATACGCAGGCGCTGGAGACGATGGGATACGCCACTATTCGAACCGGCCCGCAGCCGTTCGGATCTGTCGGGCAAGTCGGGGCGATCAATGCGGGCGGCGGCTGGACCACGGCCTACGATCCACGCTTTCGCGGGCGACTTGAGGCAACGCCAAACGCGGCTGACTAGGCGGCATCCTCAACGACACGCACTTGCCGCATCCAGTCCGCGCCCCTAATCAGTCCGCGATAATTGGTTAAACCGGGAGGGTTCCACGTGGAACTTAGCGATGTCGACGATGCCACCAGTCTGGTCGCGCTGTTTCTTCAGCGTGCGGATCAGCGTGGCGACAAACCCTTTCTGACCGCCAAGATTGACGGCACCTGGACATCCATTTCCTATACCGAAGCGGCGGAAAAGGTGTGTTTGCTGGCAGAGAGACTGCGCGAAATCGGCCTCCGCGATGGCGACCGGGTAATGATCGTTGCCGAAAACCGGCCCGAATGGTGCATTTCCGATCTCGCCATCATGGCAGCGGGCTGCATCACCACCCCCGCCTACACCACCAATACAGAGCGCGATCACAGCCATATTCTGGACGATTCAGGCGCCAGTGCTGTCATCGTCGGCAATGCGAAGCTGGCAAAATCGCTGTTCCCCGCGATTATGAAAACCGGGCGCGGCGGGCAGGTTATCGCGATAGATTCCGTGCCTTCTTCTCAAACAGGCTCGATCAACCTGCATCGCTGGGAAGACATGACGTCTGGCGATGCGGCCGCGGCGCGCAAATCTGTCGATGCGCGCATATCCGGTATGAAGCGACGCGACATGGCCTGCATCATCTACACCAGCGGCACCAGCGGCGCGCCGCGCGGCGTGATGCTGCACCACGGCGCCATTCTCCACAATGTCAGCGCGGCAGGGCACGTGATTGAAAATGATCTGGGTTGGGAGGAGGAGCGGTTCCTCTCTTTCCTGCCGCTTAGCCACGCGTTCGAGCACACGGCAGGCTTCTACCTTGCCCTTGGACTGGGAGCGGATATCTGGTTTTCCGAGGGGCTGGACAAGCTCTCCAGCAATCTGGAGGAGGCATCGCCCACCATTATGGTGGTAGTGCCGCGCCTGTTCGAAGTGCTGCGCACCAAGATGATCAAGGCGATCGAGAAGCAGGGCAAGCTGGCCACCTTCCTGCTTGGCCGCGCCCTTTCGCTGGGCGAAAAGCAAGTAGCCGGACGTGATGGCCTGCTGACCAGACCCGACGAACTCTTGTTGTCCGCAACGCTGCGCCCGAAGATCAAGCAGCGGTTTGGCGGCCGTGTAAAAGCGCTTGTTTCCGGCGGTGCGCCGCTCAACCCCGAAGTTGGCGGTTTTTTCCAGGCGATGGGCCTCACCATGCTGCAAGGCTACGGCCAGACCGAAAGCGCACCGGTAATCGCCTGCAATTACCCCAGTGCCGGCATCAAGCTGGACACAGTCGGCCCGCCCCTGCCTGGCGTAGAGGTGAAGATCGCCGATGATGGCGAAATACTGGTGCGCGGCGAACTTGTGATGCTGGGTTACTGGCAGCGCCCGGAGGATACGGAGGCAACCATCCGCGATGGCTGGCTGCATACCGGCGATGTCGGCCATATCGACCGCAAGGGCCGGATAAAGATTACCGACCGCAAGAAAGACATCATCGTCAACGACAAGGGAGACAATGTCGCCCCGCAAAAACTTGAAGGCATACTGACACTGCAGCCGGAAATTAGTCAGGCAATGGTTTCCGGCGACAAGAGGCCATACATGGTGGCGCTGATCGTGCCCGATCCGGAATGGGTGACGCAGTGGGCGCGGGAGAATGGCGAGGCTTTCGACATGACCGCGCTGCAGGAACTTCCCGCATTTCGCTCTGCCGTCAAACTGGCTGTCGATCGCACCAATCAGGATTTGTCCGTGATCGAAAAGATCCGCAAATTCGTGCTGGCGGCGGAGCCTTTCACGGTCGACAACGATATGATGACGCCAACGATGAAAATCCGCCGGATGCAAATCCGCGAGAATTATCAGGACCAGCTGGACGCGCTTTACTAAGCCGTAGGAAGAACCGGAATTTCGCCGTTCAGGCCGCTTCGGCTTCTATCTTCTCCGGGAAAAACGCGGGTTCGTTCGTGGACCATGCAGGCGCGGTGGCCGCCGCTTCGCTCAGGCTTTGCAGCAGCATACGGCGGCGTTCCGGGCGAATCTGCGGCAGCGCGGCGGCAGCGCAGAATGCTGCGGGAAGAAATGGCCGTGAGGCGGCACCCAGCAGGCGCTCGTAAAGGAAACGGTAGGCGGAGAAGCTGTCCAGCTGCTCCATCGCGATATCCTGCGCCGAGATGCGCATCAGCGCGCCCATCAATCCCTCGATCGCATCGAAACTGTCGTTTTCCGGGATCATCGTGCGCAAGCGCCGCAATTCACGATAGGCAAGATATTGCCCGCGGATGGCACGCTGGTCTTCAGGACAGTTGCTCCAGCTTTTAAAGGCATCGCTACGCCCCAAGGCGATATCCAGCGACCGCTCAATGAAGCGCTGCTCTGATTCGGTGAACCCTGCAAACTCCCGCATTTCTGCGATTGTCAGCGAAAATGTCTTCGATACGTAGCCCATTCTGGCCCTTCCTTTGCGGATACAGGGCAAGGTTTGCGCGCCTATGGTTAATTTTTCGTTCGAGTCGCTCATCGTTTGTTACTTGCGCAGCACTGAGGCCACGCAAGTTTGCATATCTGCCAGAATTTTCAGGTGCGGGCCGAAGCCCGCGGCAGACTAGATCAATCCAGCCAGCGGGCTGCTTGGATCGGCGTATTTGCGGCGTCCCATGCGCCCTGCCAGATAGGCTTCGCGCCCGGCTTCGACCGCCAGTTTCATGGCGCGCGCCATGCGGATTGGGTCTTTCGCCTCGGCAATGGCGGTGTTCATCAGCACACCGTCACAGCCCAATTCCATCGCAACGGCAGCGTCGGAGGCCGTACCTACGCCCGCATCCACCAGTACCGGCACGTTCGCGCCCTCCACGATCAGGCGGATCGTCACCTGGTTCTGGATGCCCAGCCCGGAACCGATTGGTGCGCCCAGCGGCATGATCGCCACCGCGCCAGCCTGTTCCAGTTGCTGCGCCGCGATAGGATCGTCGGTGCAGTACACCATCGGCTTGAACCCTTCCTTGGCCAGCACTTCGCAGGCCTTGATGGTTTCCACCATGTTGGGATAAAGCGTCTTTGCCTCCCCCAGCACTTCCAGTTTTACCAGATCCCAGCCACCCGCCTCTCGCGCAAGGCGCAGCGTGCGAATGGCATCGTCTGCGGTGAAGCACCCAGCGGTGTTGGGCAGATAGGTTACTTTTGCCGGGTCGATATGATCCATCAGCACAGGCTGGTTGGGGTCGGAGATGTTTACCCGGCGTACCGCCACCGTCACGATCTCGGCGCCTGCGGCTTCAACGGCGGCGGCGTTCTGGGCGAAATCCTTGTATTTGCCCGTGCCCACGATCAGTCGGCTGTTGAAGCGGTGGCCTGCCACTTCCCAGCTATCGTCGCCCTGGCCAGAGCCACCGCCCACGAAATGCACGATTTCCAGTTGATCCCCGTCACACAGCGCCACCTCTTCCAGCGTGGAGCGCGGCGCGATTTCGCCATTGTGCTCCACCGCGACCTTTTCGGGCTGCAAACCCAGTTCGCGCACGAGATCGGCGATCGTGGAGGCGGGAGTTCGGCGTGTATCACCGTTCACGGTAAGGGTTTTTTGCTGGGTCATCACCAGCGCCACATAAGCCCTGTCAGGCGTGGCGCAAGTTGAGGATGTGTCCAGCGGCCACAAGCGTGACGCCGATCATGGTCAGAACAGCCTCTTCAAAGCCGTGCCCGACGGCCAAGGCACCGCCCATGAAGGTAAGGCCCGTCATAGCCACGACGAAGGGCTTTGCGCGGCGATGACGGATCGCGCCCAGACCGATGGCAACCCCTGCCACGATGGTAGCCAGCAAAAGGCCCCAGCGATGCAAATCGGGATCGAGCAGAAAAGTGCCGCCAAAGCCCAATCCGGCTACCAGCACCAGCCCCAGCACGCAGTGCACAAGGCACAGCGCGGACAGCATTACGCCGGCACGGTCCAGCCGACCGCGAAGCCATGGAGTGATCGAAGCCATGAGGAGCATCTATGTAACTTCATAACATTGTTCAAGAGGTAATGTTGCAACATTTGCCGGAGCCAGGCGCCCTGCCCTTAATCCCATACTTGCGGTTCGGCCCGTAAAGTTGCAGATCGCGGCCATCATGGTCGCACAGACAATTTCCGCAGAATCATCGCGCCCGCAAGCGAGCGTTCGACCGTTCGCCTTGGCAAGATGGCTGTTCTTCGTGGCGTTGCTGGTTCTCGTCATGGTTGTCGTGGGCGGTATCACCCGGCTTACGGAAAGTGGCCTTTCCATCACCGAATGGAAGCCGGTGACCGGCGCGCTCCCTCCGTTGGGCGAGGCGGACTGGCAGGCAGAGTTCGATCTTTACCAGCAGACGGGCGAATACCAGACCGTGACCGGTCCAGCAGGAATGGATTTGGCATCGTTCAAGTTCATCTATTTCTGGGAATGGTTTCACCGCCTGCTGGGCCGCGTGAT
>JBASBA010000375.1:0-1630 GCA_049650885.1 Alteraurantiacibacter sp.
GTAGGTTTCTTCCAGAATACCCGCCAGTTTCGGATGCGGATAGACGATGTCCTCCTCGCCCGCCTTTCTCTTGCCGAAGCTGGGAATGTTATCCATCGGACCAGGCCGGTAAAGCGAGACGAGTGCAATGATGTCTTCGAATTTCGTCGGCTTCACAGCGGTCAGCGTGCGGCGCATGCCTTCCGATTCAAGCTGGAAGACACCCACGGTATCGCCTCGTTTGAGAAGCTCGAATACGCCCGTGTCGTCCCAGGGCAAAGTGTCCAGGTCAATCGTGATCCCGCGCCGCTTCAACAGATCTACGGCCTTGCGCAGAACGGACAGGGTTTTCAGGCCGAGGAAGTCGAACTTCACCAGCCCCGAATCCTCGACATGCTTCATGTCGAATTGCGTCACCGGCATGTCGGATCGCGGATCCCGGTACAGCGGGACAAGTTGGCTCAGCGGCCTGTCACCGATCACCACACCGGCAGCGTGAGTGCTGGAGTTGCGGGGATACCCCTCCAATTTCATCGCCAGATCCACCAGGCGCTTTACCTGATTATCATTCTCGTACTCGCGCTTGAATTCGGCCATGCCGTTCAGCGTCCGTGGCAAGGTCCAGGGGTCACCCGGATGGTTGGGCACCATCTTGGTCAGCCTGTCCACCTGACCATACGGCATTTGCAAGATACGGCCGGTATCGCGCAACACTGCGCGAGCCTTCATCTTGCCGAAGGTGATGATCTGGGCGACCTTGTCCTTGCCGTACCTGTCTTGCACGTAACGGATGACCTCGCCGCGGCGCGTTTCGCAAAAGTCGATGTCGAAGTCAGGCATCGAAACACGTTCGGGGTTGAGAAACCGTTCGAACAACAGACCAAGCCGGATGGGATCGAGATCGGTGATGGTCAAGGCCCATGCCACAAGCGAGCCTGCACCCGAACCACGGCCCGGTCCGACCGGAATTCCCTGATCCTTCGCCCATTTGATGAAATCGGCAACGATCAGGAAATAGCCGGGGAAACCCATATTACGGATTACGCCGACTTCGTAGTCGAGACGATCCGTATAGATCTTCATTTCATCGTCGGAGAGAGTCTCATACAAGGAAAGTCGGGCGGCCAGGCCGCGACGCGCGTCTTCCTCCAGCATACGCTCCTCGCCCTCAAGATCACCTGCAAGACTTGGGAGAATCGGCTTGCGGCGGGGCGGCGCAAAGGCGCAACGCTGCGCTATGACGAGGGTATTTTCGGTCGCTTCAGGAAGATCGATGAACAGATCCGACATCTGTGAAGCAGACTTCACATAGGCTTCAGCATTGGAAACCGGCCGATCATCGCTGTCGATCTGGCTGGAATTGGCGATGCACAACATAGCGTCATGCGCGCTGTGCATGTGTGGCTCGGCAAAATTGGCGGGGTTTGTAGCGACGAGCGGCAATTGCTTGGCGTAGGCCAGGTCCAGCAGTCCTTGCTCCGCCGCTTCTTCGACGGGATCGCCGCGCCGTGCCAGTTCGACGTAAAAGCGGTTGGGAAAAAGTTCTGCAATGCGATCAGAGAGATCGTGCGCAGCGCGTTCCTTCCCATCGGCCAGCAGCCGTGTAAGCGCGCCTTCGCCTGCACCGCTGAGCGCGATCAACCCATCGGTA
>JBASBA010000376.1:0-19577 GCA_049650885.1 Alteraurantiacibacter sp.
GGCTATTCGCCTCAAACCCGTCCAGCGGTTACAGCCGCATGATGCGTGAATTGCCCACCATTGCCCTGTTCGCCAAATTCCCCCGCGCGGGGCAGGCGAAGACGCGGCTTGCGCCCCTGCTGGGCGATGCTGGCGCGGCGCAGGTGCATCGGCGGCTGGTGGAGCGTACGCTGGTGACGATGCGCGATAGCGGCTTGCCCTTTGCAGTCTGCTACACAGGCGCCGGGCACGATGAATTCTCGGCGTGGCTTGGCGCGGATGTGCACCTTGTGCAGCAAGGCAGCGGCGATCTGGGTACGCGGCTGGCGCGGGTTTCCGGTCCGGCAATCGTGCTGGGCGCGGATATTCCTGGCCTCACCGCACAGCATCTGCGTGATGCAGCCAAGGCGCTGGACGAAGTGCCCGTGGTGATCGGCCCTGCCAGCGATGGCGGCTATTACCTGCTTGGTTTCAGGGAGCAAATCCCGGCGATCTGGCGCGACATGGCCTGGGGCACCGATGTGGTGCTGCACGATACCGAGGTGCGCCTGCGTGATCTTGATCTGGCCTATCGCAAACTGGGCGTACTGGACGATTGCGACAGGCCCGAAGATCTCGCCAACTGGCCCGACCTGGTATCGTGAGCCAGATCTGCCTGCTGATCCCGGCTTTGAACGAGGAAAAGGCGATGCCAAAGCTGGTGGCCGATATCGCCCGGCTGGACCCGCCCCCTGCACAGATACTGTTGGTTGATGGCGGAAGTTGCGATCGTACGGTGAAGCTGGCGCGGCAGGCGGGCTGGCAAGTCATCGTTTCACGGCGCGGGCGCGGGGCGCAGATCAACACCGGCGTTGCGGCTGCGCAAACGCAGCAGGTGTGTATCCTGCATGCCGATACGGTTCCCCCTGCCGATATGATGACGGTGATTGCCGATGTGCTGTCCGACAGGCGCATTTCACTCGCCGGCTTTACCCCTGTGATCAAAGGCGAAAAAACGCGCTGGGGCACCACCGCGCACAATTGGGCCAAGACCTGGTACGCCCCGCTGCTGTTCCGCCCGCGCCTGTTCTTTCGCGGCGCGCGACTGCTGTTTGGCGATCATGCGATGTTTTTTCGCAAGGCCGATTTCCTGAAAGTGGGCGGCTGCGACCCTGCGGCAAAGGTGATGGAGGAGGCGGACCTGTGCATCCGCATGACGCAGCTTGGCCGTGTGCGAATGGTGCCGCGCATCGTCGAGACATCGGACAGACGGATTGCCGAATGGGGGCCGCTCAAAGCCAACTGGATTTACCTGAAAGTGGGCCTGCTGTGGGCCACTGGCTCTAGGCAGCGGCTGGAGAGGCATTACCCCGACATTCGCTGACAGCGGGCCGGGGAAGATATTCGCGCGCTAAACCGTAAGCGATCAACCGATCCAGCCATGCGTTGTCCGTATCCGGGCAGGCAAGACCTGTAAGGGCACGAAATTCGCTGTCCTGAAAACGGGGGTTGCGGGTGAAATAGGCTCCGAACGTCGCCATGATCCTGCTCAACAACAAACGCTCCGCCGGTCGCAGACTGTTGGGATCGAATGCATCTGCTTCAACCACACGCGGTGTGGGGAAATGATCGACCCGTGCCACGCCATGCGCCAGCTGCGCTGCGGGTAGGGGAGTGCCCGTCACAAGGTGGAAATAGCCACCTTCCGCCGCAGGAAACCGCTCTGCAATTTCGGCAATACCCTCGGCAACATGGCAAATCGGCACAAGGTTCAGTGTCGCTGATTCGCGAAGTGGAATGACGCCGATCTTGCCCCGGGCCATCAGGCGAAAGACGTTACAGAGAGAAGGAAAATCGCGGATCGCGCCGCGTTGATGATCACCCAGCACGATGGACGGGCGCGCCACGGCAAAGGGCACGCCGCTTGCGGCCACCAGTGCCTCTGCCAGCGCCTTGCTTTCTTCATAGTTGTTGGTGAAGCGTGTGCCCGCAGGAACCGGCCCTTCGCCAATCGTCCCTTCACGCGTTCCGCATACGTAGGCAGTGCTGACATGCAGGAAGCCCGCACCGGCTGCGCGTGCAAACTCCAGGGCGTTTCGGGTGCCCTCCACGTTCACTGCCGCCAGCACTTCTCGCGGGGCATCGAATTCAAGGCTGGCAGCGCAGTGGATCATGATGTCGATATCCAGCGATGCAGGATCAAGCCCCATCAGCGGCTGCGTCACGTCACCCGATACGATTTCAATACCCGTCACCGCCGCGCCGTCATTACCGCGAACCTCGCGCGTCTTGCGCACCATCGCGGTGACGGCAGCGCCGCGTGTGACAAGACGGGCGCAGACTTCACCGCCGATCAATCCGGCGGCTCCGGTAACGAGAACCTTCAGCAACAGGGCGCGTCCGGCCTGGCAGAGCCGGCATCCGACTGGCCGAAGGGAACGGCAGTGCCGCAACCCGGAAATACGCCGTAATGATGCTGAAAATCGCCGATGAAATCGAAGTGTTCAGCAAAGCGGCTTTCCGCCAGCATCAGCCAGCTATTGCCGCATACAGGAAAGACCCTGCCTGCTTCTATTGCGTGGTGCGCATCCAGATGGAACGTCTTTTCATGCTCGGGAACGGTGCCCTTGTAGATCACGGCCTGTCCGTAATTCTCGCATTGCGGTTCCAGCCCTGCCAGTTTGAACATGCGGTAGGTGGCCGATACAAAATTGATACCCGCCAGTTTCGCGGCTGCCTCGGCGTCGTTGATACCCAGTGGCCGGTCCGTCACCAGGCGTGGATCGGCAAATCCGGCGGTCTTGGCTATCTTTTCGAAATCGCCCCAGTACAGCGCGCCCGACAGGCACTCGCCGTGCAGGACGGGATCGTCCAGCAGGTGCCGGGGGACGCGCCGATCCGCGTAGACATCGGAGAAATACAGCTCTCCGCCCGGTTTCAGCAGCCTGTGCGCGGCGCGAAACACCGCCTCCTTGTTGGCCACAAGGTTGATGACGCAATTGGAAACGATGATGTCGAAGCTTTCCGGCTCAAGCCCCAACTGGTGCAGCTTCTCGATATCGCCTTCCACGAATTCGACATTGGCATAGCCGAATTTCTCTGCGTGCCAGTCCTTGTGCGCATTGGCGACGGAAAGCTGTTCCGGCGTCGCATCCACGCCGGTGACGCTGCCCTGCGGCCCGACAAGCTGCGCCAGCAAATAGGCATCCTGACCGCTGCCCGATCCCAGATCCAGCACCCGGCATCCCGCCAGCGCCTGCGGCACGACAAGGCCGCAGCCGTAATATCGGGCTTTCACCTCTTCATGCACGTTACTCAGCGCATTTCGCACTGTTAGCGATGGCATTTCAGCGGTGCAGCAGGCATCTGTGCGCAGGTCGTCAGAGCCAGCGAGCACTTTGCCGTAATAATTCTGACTGTTCTCGAGATTCATGAAACCTCTCTTCCTTGTGGATCGAAAGCACGCATGGACGAGTTGAGCTTCATCGACCATCCTGAAATGGTTACCTGCAGGAGATTTTCTTGGAATACACGCATGATGTTATCGTCATCGGCGGCGGTGCTGCTGGCCTGACTGCTGCCGGCGGGTGCGCAATGTTTGGACTGAAGACGGCCCTCATCGAAGGCCACAAGATGGGCGGTGAATGCCTGAACAATGGCTGTGTGCCATCCAAGGCTTTGATTGCATCCGCACGGCGCGCAGGCGAAGCGCGGGAAAGGATGCGCGCAGGCGTGCAATTGGCCGCGCCCAAGGTGAATTGGGGCGGGGTCCACGCCCACGTGCATCAGGCCATCGCCGCGATTGCACCGCATGATTCGGTTGAACGGTTCGAGGAGATGGGCTGCGAGGTCATTCAGGACTGGGCGAAGATTACCGGCCCCAAATCGGTGGAAGTTGGCGGGCGCACGCTGACCGCGCCGCGCATCGTTATCGCCACGGGATCACAGCCATTCGTTCCGCCGGTGAACGGACTTTCCGATGTGCCCCATCTGACCAATGAGAACCTTTTCGACCTGAAGGAACAGCCCGAGCATCTTGTCATCATCGGTGGCGGTGTGATCGGCATGGAACTGGCCCAGAGCTTTTGCCGCCTCGGCAGCGAGGTCACGGTAATAGAGCCGGGCGACCTGATGAGCCGGGACGACCGCGATTCAGTTGCGCTGCTGACGCAGGTGATGAAGGAGGAGGGCGTTCGCTTCGTTAAAGGCAAGGCCGCGGGCGTTTCAGGCGATCACGGCATGATCAGCGTTACCACCGATGGCGGCAAGACCATAAACGGCTCTCACCTGCTGGTGGCCGTGGGGCGCAAGGCGCGCGTTGCGGGTTATGGCCTTGAAGGCATCGGTATCGAAATGGGCAAGAACGGCATCAAGGTGGATGAACGCCGCCGCACGAGCCTCAAGCACATTTATGCCATCGGCGATTGTCGCGAGGGGCCACGCCTGACGCATGTATCGGGCTATGAAGGCTCCAACGTGGTGCTGGAAATCGCGCTGGGCCTGCCCGCCAAGGTGGATTGGCGCGCGCTGCCGTGGTGCACCTATACCTCGCCCGAAGTGGCGCAGATCGGCATGACTGAGGAAGAGGCGCGCAAGACCTATGGCGAGAAGTTGCGCGTGGTAACCGAAGGGTTCGATCACAACGAACGCGCTATTGCGGAAGGGCGCACCAGGGGGCATTGCAAGGTCATGTTCAAGGGCCGGAAAGTCGTCGGTGCCAGCATATGCGGCGAGAACGCGGGTGAACTGCTGTTGCCATTCACGCAAATGATCACCGGCAAAAGCGGCTCCTTCGACATGGGTGGCGCGATCATCAGCTATCCGACACGGTCTGAAATTACAAAGGCCGCCGCATTCAGCGCGTGGGAACCGCTGGTGTTCAGCGAATGGCCGAAAAAGTGGGTGGAATTTCTGGCAAAGATGCGGCGAAAGTTTTGATGGCTAGTCGCGTTAAAGGCCGCAATGCCCCCGCTGGTGCGTCTCCCTTCGCGGTGAAAGCTGCGCGGCTGGGGCACCAGAAGTTCACAGATGCGCAGGTGACGGCAGCTGGATCAGCGCGCGCCAGCGTTGCCTTGCGCGAACTCGATACGCTTTGGTTCGCCACGGGGACGCTGTGCAATCTTGCCTGTGCCAATTGCTACATCGAAAGCAGCCCTACGAATGACGCGCTGATCTATATGTCGGCAGAGCATGTCGCGCGTTTTCTGGACGAAGTGGCTCCGCGCGCGGTGCGCGAAATAGGCTTTACCGGCGGCGAGCCGTTCATGAACCCCGAGATCATCGCCATGATCGAGGATGCCCTTGCGCGCGGTCACGAGGTGCTGGTCCTCTCCAACGCCATGAAGCCGATGCGCCGGCACGAGGTGGAATTGCTGCGCCTGCGCGAAACCTATGGCGACAAGCTGACCATTCGCGTTTCCATCGATCATCATACGCAAGCCGTGCACGAGGCAGAGCGTGGCCCGAACAGCTGGCAACCCATGTTGGATGGGCTGCGCTGGCTCTGTGCCAATGGCTTTTCCTTCGCTGCGGCAGGTCGCCGCCTTGCCGGGGAAACGGACGCAGCGGCCCGCAATTGCTATCGCCTGCTGTTCGACGCAGAGGAAATCGCGCTGGACGTGGCCAACCCTGCGCGGCTGGTGCTGTTTCCGGAAATGGATGCCAGTGCCGATGTGCCGGAAATCACCACCGATTGCTGGGGTATATTGAACAAGTCCCCCGATGACGTGATGTGTTCCAACAGCCGCATGGTCGTGCATCGCAAGGGCGAACCCGTTCCCCGCGTGGTGGCGTGCACCTTGTTGCCTTATGATCCGGGATTTGATCTGGGTGAAACGGTGCAGCAGGCCGATCGCGACGTGCCGCTGAACCATCCGCATTGCGCGCGCTTTTGCGTGCTGGGCGGGGCAAGTTGTTCTTCGTGAGGCAGATCGGTATCAGCAAAGGCTCATGAGCCATTCAACCATCTTATGCGTATTAGGGGCATGAGATTGAAAAAACTCGCATTGATTGCCGCTTCCGCCACGCTGTTTGCCACCCCGGCAGCAGCGCAGAGCCGTATTGACGGCACATACGTCGATTCTGGTGGCTACACCCAGATTACCGTATCACGATGCGGCGACGCACGCTGTGGCAAGATCACCCGTATCATCAAGCGCAAGCCGGGGGAGCCGAACCGCGACGTTCATAATGACAACGCAGCCCTGCGCGATCGCCCGATCCTGGGTATCACCGTTTTGCAGAACCTGCGCTGGGACGATGATGTCTGGCGCGGGGAGGTTTACAATCCCGAAGATGGCAACACCTATCGCACAGAGGTGCGCCCTGCCGCCAACGGCGCGCTGGAAGTAAAAGGCTGCGTCACGCTGTTCTGCCGGACCCGTGTCTGGCCCGCCGCCAACTGAGGCGAAATTTCCCGCAAGCGCGGTTCAGGCCTTGACCGAATCCTGAGGCGGCGCTAGTGGCGCCCTCCTTGTTGCCCTGTCCTCTAATGGTAAGAGAGCGGACTCTGACTCCGTCAATCAAGGTTCGAGTCCTTGCGGGGCATCCATCACCCAAAACCAGCTAGCTGGCCAGGCTATCGCGCGCAGGCGTCCATGCCGCTCGCCATTACGGCGGCGATGCGATCAATATCGGCCTGTTCAATGCAATAGGGTGGCATGGTGTAGATCGTGTTGCCCAGCGGGCGCATCAGCACATTATTGGCGAAGAAATGTTCACGCAGGCGCGGGCCGATGTCCGCTAGATAGCCGCTATCCCCTCCCGTATCGACATCGAAGGCGATCATCGTGCCGCACTGGCGCGGATTGATGACTTCGGGCCTTTGCGAGACGGTTTCCAGCACCGCGCCCAGCCGCGCAGACAGGGCCGCAATCCGCTCCGGCACAGGCTCGTCTCGCCAGATGGCCAGGTTGGCCACCGCCGCGGCGCAGGCAACGGGGTTCGCGGTAAAGCTGGACGAGTGGAAGAACAGCCGGGAGCGATCGGTGGAATAATGCGCATCGAATACGGGCGCACTTGCCATGGTGACGGCCAGCGGCATTGACCCACCCGTCAGCCCCTTTGCCAGGCACAGGATATCGGGCGTAACGCCCGCCTGCTCGCACGCCAGCAGGGTGCCGGTGCGGCCCCACCCCGTCATCACCTCGTCTGCGATAAACAGCACATCATGCGCCGCGCAAATAGTGCGCATCTGCGCCAGAACCTGTGGCGGGTAGATAAGCATCCCGCCTGCGCCCAGCAGCAATGGCTCGACGATGAATGCTGCCACATTGCCAGCGGCGCAGGCGGCCTGCAATGCGTCGAATGTCGGCTGCGGATCGGCGGCAGGGAAGGGGATGGTGCCCACATCGAACAACAGCGGGGCATAGGCGCGGTTGAATATGCCGCGCTCCCCGATGCTCATCGCGCCGATGGTGTCCCCGTGATAGCTGTGTTCCAGCACGAGGATACGGTCGCGCGGCTCCCCCCGGTTGTGCCAGAAGCCCAGCGCCATTTTCAGCGCGACCTCTACAGCGGTTGAACCGGAATCCGAGTAGAAAACGTGATCCAGCCCGTCCGGCATGATCTCCACCAGCCCGCGCGCCAGAGTTTCGGCTGGCTCGTGCGTCCACCCGGCAAAGATAAGCTGGTCCAGCATGTGCGTCTGTTCGCGCACGGCCGCCATTATGCGCGGGTGGTTATGACCGTGGGTCGTGACCCACCAGCTGGAGATTGCATCGATCACCCGCCGCCCGTCTGCCGTGTGCAGCACCGCGCCTTCGCCGCGCGTCACCAGTGGAATATCCTCGCCCAGGCCATGCTGATGGAAGGGGTGCCATACGGGGGATTTGCTCATGCCAGTTGGTCCATGCGGATGTTGGCCGCGAACGCCCTGGCCAGTGTGGCAGCATCAAGCCGGTCAAGATTGGGCAGGCGGCCCAGGTTCACAACCTTGCCGATGCGAGGAATTGTGCTTTGCGCCACGGGCTCTTCCGCGCCGATGAAGGCGATGCCTGCAACCGTGATACCGCGCGCGCGCAAAACCTCGATCGACATCAGCGAATGGCTGATCGTGCCAAGCTGCGTGCGCGCCACGAGGATGGCGGGAAGGTTCCACATTGCAAACAGGTCTGCCGCCAGCAGATCATCGCGATAGGGCACCAGAACGCCGCCTGCACCCTCCACCACAAGCGGGCGGTCCGATGGCGGCAGGTCCAGCGCGGCCTTGTCTATGCGCACACCATCCACCCGCGCGGCCTCGTGCGGGGAGCAGGGGGTGTTCAGGCGATAGGCTTCGGCCAGCACTTGCGCGTCAGGGGCAAGGCGCCGGACAACATCGCTATCCGTCTCCCCCTCCAGCCCGGCCTGTGCGGGTTTCCAATAGGTTGCGTGCAAGGTTTGGGCCAGACCGGCGGCGAACACCGTCTTGCCGACATCGGTATCGGTGCCTGTGACGATAAAGCCCGTCACGGCTTTTTCCAGGATGCAATGGCAGACACGACGGCATCCATATCGGGAGCGTCAAGGGTGGATCGCAGGGCGAGGCGGATGCGGCTGGTGCCTGCGGGCACGGTGGGCGGGCGGATAGGCAGGGCAGCGATGCCATGATCCAGCAGGTGCTGGCCCAGCGCCAGCGCATCGGCCTCCGCCCCGATTACAACGGGCACGATCTGGGTCGTGGAGCCAAGCGTATCGTAGCCAAGATCATGCAGGCCCTTTCGCAAGCGCGCGCCCAGCGCGGCCAGATGCGCGCGATCTGCGTCCATTTCGGGCACCAGTTCCAGCGCCGCATCCATTGCACCCAGCATGGCGGGCGGCGGTGCAGTGGTGAAGATCAGCCCGGCGCACATGTTAATGAGGTAATCGCGCACCACATCGGGGCAGGCGATATAGGCACCAAAACCGCCCAGCGCTTTGCTGAAGGTGCCCATGACGATCTGCGCGCAGGGATGGTCCGCTGTAAGGCCGGCCCCGCCTGCGCCCAGCACGCCTGTGGCATGCGCCTCATCCACATACAGCATTGCATCGTATTGTGATGCCAGCGCATTCAGGCGCGTCAGATCAGCCCGATCGCCATCCATGCTGAAAACGCTTTCGGTAATCACGAGGCGGGCGGGCGCATCGCGATGCTCTGCCAGCAAGCAGGCGAGTTGACCATAATCATTGTGATCGTAGAAATGCACCTGCGCCGGTGCAGCACGCAGCCCTGCGTGGATAGAATTGTGAACCAGGCTGTCGGCAAATATCACCGTCCCCTTCGCAGCCTTTGCCAAGGCGGGAATTGCGGCGGCATTGGCCTGCCACCCGGTTGCAAAGATCAGTGCGGCCTCCTTGCCCTTGAAAGCGGCGATCTTATGCTCAACCGCCAGATGCTGTGCGCTGGTGCCGGTAATCAGGCGCGATGCGCCTGAGCCTGCGCCGTATTGGCGAACATAATTGGCAGAGCGTTCCACCAGCAAGGGATGGCGCGACAGGCCGAGGTAGTCATTGCTGGACAGATCCAGCATCTCACGGCCATCACGCAGCAATCGCCCGTCACCCCGCATTTCCACCGGACGCAGCACACGTGTGCGGTGCCTGGCCGCAATGGTGTCCAGCGAGTGCCGGATATGGTCGAGCATTGCGGGCTGGCTCAGGTAAGTTCGGCTTGCGCTTCGGCTCCGGCCGTCGCCTCTGGTTTCGTGGCGCACCCGCCAGAGCATCCACCAACTGCGCGCATAGGTTCCTCGCCCTGCATCGGTGTCAATCCAAGGCGCTGGAACATCGCGGCATCGCTGTCGTCGCCTGCGTTGGGCGCAGTCAGCAGTTTCTCGCCGGTGAAGATGGAGTTGGCGCCCGCCATGAAGCACATGGCCTGCGTTGCATCGGACATGCTTTCGCGCCCCGCAGACAGGCGCACCATGCTCATCGGCATACAGATACGCGCCACGGCCACGGTGCGCACGAATTCGATATCGTCGACCTTTGCCATCGGCGTATCGGCCAGCATATCGCCCAGCGGCGTCCCCTTTACCGGCACCAGCGCATTTACCGGCACGCTTTCAGGATGCCTTTCCAGCGTGGCCAGCGTGTGGACGAAACCGACGCGATCGGCGCGTGTCTCACCCATACCAACAATGCCGCCGCTGCATACGTTAATGCCGGATTTGCGCACGTTTTCCAGCGTGGTCAGCCGGTCCTCGTACTTGCGGGTGGTGATCACGCGGTCATAATACTCAGGGCCGGTGTCGACATTGTGATTGTAGTAGTCGAGGCCAGCTTCGGCCAGTTGCTCCGCCTGATCGGGCGAGAGCATGCCCAGCGTCATGCAGGTTTCCAGCCCCATTTCGCGCACACCCTTCACGATCTCCACGATCTTGGGCATGTCCCGCTGCTTCGGGTTGCGCCATGCGGCACCCATGCAGAACCGCTGGCTTCCCGCGTCCTTCGCCTGTGCGGCGGATTGCAATACCTGTCGCACATCCATCAGCTTGGTCGCTTCCACACCGCTGTCGGCATGGGCGCTTTGCGAGCAATAGCCGCAATCTTCGGGACAGCCGCCGGTCTTGATGGACAGCAGGGTGCAAAGCTGCACTTCGTCAGGCCGGTGGTTCTCGCGGTGGACCGAGGCTGCGCGAAACAGCAGTTCGGTAAACGGCAGGTCGAAAAGGTTGGCAATCTCTTCGCGGGTCCAGTCAGTGCGGATCATTATTGGCATTTTCCCGTGTTCTCGCGGCCCTGAAATCCGGCGGCCGCGGGTGCATTCACGCCTTATTGGCAAATTGCGCCGCGCTAGTGAAGCACTTGCGCGCATGAAAACCACTGCGCGAGACGGTTTCAGGCGTTCAAACGGGCAAAATTGGCCACGCCAGCCGCTGGCTTGCGGGCATCGGGGTCTGGATGCGTCAGGGCCGTTGCGGGCGCCAGATCGCCAAGCGCGCGGGTGACATTGGCAATGGCGGCGGCATCGGGCGAATAATACACCAGCTTTGCCTGCCTGCGCGTTTGCACCAGCCCGGCCCTGCGCAGAATGGCCAGTTGTTGCGAAAGAGTGGGCTGCGCAACGCCGCTTTCCTGTTCAATTTCGCCAACATTGCATTCCTGCTGCGAAATCGCCTGTAGTATACGCAGGCGCGAGGGGTGGGCGATGGCCTTCAGCGCTTGCAGCAAAACATCATCCGCCATCATCTGCGCTCCTGCGAGAACCAGTCACCAGCATTTTTCGCGGCAAACACATCGTCCAGTGTTTGTACCGGCGGCTGAAGCATTGGCTGACCCTTTTTCCAGTCTGCTGGCGTGAGGGCGGAGGTGGCATCGGCAGCCTGCAACGCATCAAGTATGCGCAGCATTTCGGGAATGGAGCGGCCCACGTTAGGGGGATAGCAGGTCATCGCGCGGATGATGCCTGCAGGGTCGATGAAAAAGGTGCTGCGCACACCGAAATTGTCAGCATCGCCCGGCGTCGACATGCCATAGGCGTTGGCGATCACCATTGTAGGGTCTTCGATCACCGGAAACCGGACCTCGATATCGAAAGTATCGCGGATCAGCCGCAGCCATGCGAAGTGCGAAAACAGCGTATCGATGGAAAGCGCCATCAGCGCGCAGTCGCGCTTGGCAAAATCGGCGGACTTGCGAGCGAGCGCGACAAATTCCGATGTGCAGACCGGGGTGAAATCCGCTGGATGGGAAAACAGCACCAGCCATTGCCCGCGAAAGTCCTCCAGCTTTACCGGGCCAGTGGTGGCGCGGGCGGAGAAGGTCGGGGCCTTGTCACCGATGCGAGGTGGCAATGCTGGCTCGCAGTCACTTTCATCATTCATGCAAGTTAGCTAACAATTGACGGTTATATCGGCAATACATACTATCAATATAATAAAGTGATAAATGGAGATGACGATGAGCGCCGACCAGGCACTTGCAAAGGCCAGTGCCCAAATCTCCGATGCGCGGCGCGATACGTGCAAGCGCCCCACCATTGCCGGTTTCTTCGACGAAGCGACCAATACGATCACCTATGTCGTTCACGATCCGGCGACGAAAGAGGCGGCGATCATCGATTCCGTTCTGGATTACGCCCCCAATTCCGGCCGCACCTCCAACACCTCTGCCGGTCTGGTTATTGAATATGTCGAAACCAATGATCTGAAAGTGACGTGGGTAATCGAAACGCACGCGCACGCGGATCATATATCGGCCGCGCCATATTTGCAGGAACAGCTTGGCGGCAAGCTGGCCATCGGCGAGGATATCGTCCGGGTGCAGAAGGTGTTCGGCAAGCTGTTCAACGCGGGCACCGATTTCGAGCGTGACGGATCACAGTTCGATCACCTGTTCACCGACGGAGAGACTTTTGCACTTGGTGAACTGGAAGCCATCGCGCTGCATGTGCCCGGACACACGCCGGCAGACATGGCCTTCATCATTGGCGATGCAGCTTTCGTTGGAGACACGATCTTCATGCCTGATTTCGGCACCGCGCGGGCTGATTTTCCCGGCGGCGATGCGCGGCAGCTGTACCAGTCGATCAGGCGCCTGCTTGCGCTGCCGGATGAGACGCGGCTGTTCATGTGTCATGATTACAAGGCGCCAGACCGCGACGAATACGCCTGGGAAAGTACGGTCGGTCAGCAGCGCAGTGAGAACGTGCATGTGAAAGACAGTGTTACGCAGGAAGAATTCGTCGAGATGCGTACCACCCGTGACGCAACGCTGGATATGCCCACCCTCATCATGCCCTCTGTACAAGTGAATATTCGCGGTGGCCGCCTGCCAGAGCCGGAGGATAACGGCGTCTCCTACATCAAGATACCGGTGAACGCGGTATGACGCTGCCGGGCTTTCCCGATGCCGCTCCGCTTGACGGATTGACAGGCGGCGCACTGATTGGCGTGGCAGCCGCGATCATGTTGCTGGAATTGGGACGGATTGCCGGTGTTTCGGGCATCGCGGCAAAGGCGGCAGGGCTGGGTGGCAGCGGCATGGATCGGGTTTCTGCGTGGGCTTTCGTGATCGGATTGCCGCTGGGCGCGCTTGCCATTGCCATCGTTCGCGGCGGGGTAGAGCCGAGCTTTGCCGGCCCCGTACCGCTGGTGATCGCAGGGCTGCTGGTAGGGTTTGGCACGCGCATGGGCAGTGGATGCACAAGCGGGCATGGCGTGTGCGGCATCAGCCGCCTGTCAGGCAGGTCCATCGTTGCCACCATCACCTTCATGGCTGCAGGAATCGCCACAGTGGCGGTGATGAATGCCCTTGGGCTGGAGGTCTTGTCATGAGCGTGCGCGCACTCGCATCGCTGGTGTCCGGCATCGTCTTTGGCGCTGGGCTGACAATCGGCGGCATGACAGATCCCGCCCGCGTTCGCGGATTTCTGGACCTGTTCGGTAATTGGGACCCGACGCTGGCCTTCGTAATGGGCGCGGCGCTGGTGGTGATGGCGTTTGCTTGGCGCATCGTGCCCGGCATGGCGCGCCCGTTGTTCGAGGATGGGTTTCATATCCCCGGCAAAAGCGATCTTACGCCCGGATTGATCGGCGGAGCGGTGCTGTTTGGCGTAGGCTGGGGCATCGCCGGCCTTTGTCCCGGACCCGGCTTTGCCGCACTGGCGATAGAGCCGGCCAGCGCCGCGATTTTCGTCATCTCCATGCTGGCCGGCATGGCGATCCTGCGACTGATTGAAGGGAAAAGCTGATGGATGTGAAGAAACTTACCGACACACTGTTTGTCACAGGGCAGATCAGCCCGGATGAAGTGGGCGAACTGGCGGCGCAGGGATTTCAGTCCATCATTTGCAACCGCCCGAATGACGAGGAGCAAGGCCAACCCGGTTTTGCCGAAATAGCTGACGCGGCAACAGCGCATGGCATGGCCGCACGCCATATACCCGTGGATTCGGACCGGCCCGTGGACATGCAGAAGGACGAATTCGCCCGCGCCCTGGCCGAAATGCCAGGGCCAGTGCTGGCCTATTGCCGCACGGGCAACCGTGGTTCCATGTTGCACGAAGCCATCGGCGGCTGATCCGGAAAAATTGCGTGAAGAAGGCAATAACTCAACCGAGCCGGAAGACATGGCCGTGGGCTTATCCAAGTTGCAATTCCTGCACCTGATAGTGCGGTTTTCAGGTTGGTTGCGCAAAGCGCAATGATGTAGGGGTGACCCTTCAAGGAGCTTAGATAATGTTCGATGGCCTCGACGCGCTATTGCTAGCCCGCATACAGTTTGCCTTTACGGTCAGCTTTCACTTCTTTTTTCCTGCCTTTTCCATCGGTCTGGCCAGCTATCTGGCGGTGCTGGAAGGGCTGTGGCTGAAGACCGGCAAACAGATCTATCTCGACCTGTTCAAATACTGGGTGAAGATCTTCGCCATCGCCTTTGCCATGGGCGTCGTCTCCGGCATCGTGATGAGTTACCAGTTCGGCACCAACTGGTCTGTGTTTTCCGATCTTGCGGGGCCGGTGATCGGGCCGCTTATGGCTTACGAGGTTCTTACCGCCTTCTTCCTTGAGGCAGGCTTCCTTGGCGTGATGCTGTTCGGCATGAGCAAGGTGGGCAAGAAGCTGCATTTTGCCGCCACGCTGATGGTGGCGCTGGGCACTTTCGTATCGGCCTTCTGGATCCTTTCAGTGAACAGCTGGATGCACACGCCAACGGGGTTCGAAATGGGCGCGAACGGGCAGTTCATGCCCGGCGACAGCTGGATGGCGATCATCTTCAACCCCAGCTTCCCCTATCGCCTGGTGCACACGTTGCTGGCCGCCTATCTTACCACCGCATTCGTGGTGGGCGGGGTTGGCGCATGGCACCTGCTGAAGGACCGCACCAACCTGCACGCGCGAAAGATGTTCTCCATGGCCATGTGGATGGCTGCTATCGTTGCACCCATGCAAATCGTGGCGGGCGACATGCATGGTCTGAACACGCTGGAACACCAGCCGCAAAAGGTAATGGCGATGGAGGGGCATTATGAAAGCCACCCCGACGGCGCGCCGCTGTACCTGTTCGGTATCCCCAATGACAAGGAGCAGCGGCTGGACTACGCCCTTGGCATCCCCAGGCTTTCCAGCCTGATCCTGAAGCACGATCTGAATGCGCCGCTGGCTGGCCTCGATACCATTCCCGATGACGAGCAGCCGCCCGTCTTCATGGTGTTCTGGGCCTTTCGCATCATGATTGCCATTGGCACGGGCATGATGGCGGTGGGCGTGTGGAGCCTGTTTGCGCGGGTGCGCGGCAGGCTTTACGACTGGCCATGGCTGCACCGTGCCGCACTGGTGATGGCGCCATCGGGTTTCCTTGCTGTTCTGTGCGGCTGGATCACCACCGAAGTGGGGCGCCAGCCTTACGTGGTCTACAACCTGTTGCGCACTGCCGATGCCTCCAGCCCGCTGGCCGCGCCTGCCGTTGCGACATCCTTGCTGGCCTTCGTGATCGTCTATTTCACCGTCTTTGGCATTGGCGTGTGGTACATCCTGCGCCTGATGAGCAAATCTCCGCAAGTTGGCGAAATGGGCGCAAAGCGCGGCGATACGGGGCCTATCCGCACCGCTGGCTTTACCCCCGGACCAACGCAGAACCCCGGCCACGCCGAAACCCTGCCCGGTTCGAAAGAGGAGGCGGAGTGATGGACCTGACCATGATCTGGGCGTTCATCATCGCCTTTGCCGTGTTCGCCTACGTGGTGATGGACGGGTTCGACCTTGGCATCGGCATTCTCTTCCCGACCTTTGCTCCGGGGCGGGAACGGGATCGGGCGATGAACTCCATCGCACCCGTGTGGGACGGCAACGAAACCTGGCTGGTGCTGGGCGGCGGCGGCCTGTTCGCCGCATTTCCGCTGGCCTATGCGGTGATCCTGCCCGCCACATACCCGCTGATCATCGCCATGTTGCTGGGCCTGGTGTTTCGCGGTGTGGCGTTTGAGTACCGCTGGCGCGATCCGTCACACCGCGCCTTCTGGGACGGGGCATTCACCCTCGGCAGCCTGGTCG
The DNA here is from genome assembly GCA_049650885.1 of Alteraurantiacibacter sp. GTDB lineage: Bacteria > Pseudomonadota > Alphaproteobacteria > Sphingomonadales > Sphingomonadaceae > Alteraurantiacibacter. Next base: position 15,909 of record JBASBA010000376.1, read on the forward strand.
CCGCGATGGCGCAGGGGATGACGCTGGGCGCATTGCTGCAGGGGATCGAGGTGGAAGGCCGCGCCTATGCCGGAAGCTGGTTCGACTGGCTGACGCCCTATACCCTGCTTACTGGGCTTGGCACCGTGGCTGGATATGCCCTGCTGGGCGCGACATGGCTGATATGGAAGCTGGATGGCGACGCTCAGGCCCACGCCCGCAAGCTGGCCAAGCGTGCCGCATGGGCAACGCTGGCGCTGATGGGCGCGGTGAGCATCTACAACGTCTTGCTGAATGCAGAATATGCCGCCCGCTGGCTGACCGCGCCGGAAATATACTTCGCCGCGCCGGTGCCGATCCTTACCGCGATAGTTGCCGTCGCGCTGCTGCGCACGTTGAAGACGGATCGCCATTCAAAGCCGTTCTGGCTGGCGCTGCTGTTGTTCTTCTTCGGCATGGCGGGCCTTGGCGTCACGATCTGGCCCTTCGTGGTGCCGCCCGATGTCACCATCTGGGATGCCGCCGCGCCCGAACGCAGCCAGGTCTTCATGCTGGTGGGCGTGGCCATCACCATGCCGCTGATCATCGCCTACACCGCATGGGCTTACTGGGTGTTCAGGGGCAAGGTGGATGACGAGGGGTATCATTGATGCGCCAGTCCGGCGATGCACCCGGCCCGCCCGAACCCTTGTGGCAGCGCCTTTTGTGGATGGCGGCGATCTGGCTGGGCAGTGTTGCCGTGCTGGGCGCGGTGGCGATGGTGATCCGCTGGTGGCTCGTCCCGTAGAGTTCAGCCTTTCAATCCTGCGCCCGAGTGCCTACCTCCCGATGCTGTAAAGAGCTGAGAGGAACATTGCGTGGCAGACAAGCCTGACGAGACCGAAAACGAGTTGCACGACCACAAGTTCTACCACGCAGACATGGAAGCAGGCTTTGCCGACAGTATCGGCAACGACACGCCGCAAACCCGCCACCCCGCCTATCGCCTTGCCTTCCGTGACGAGGATTTCCTGTTGCGGGAGGAATTGCGCCCGATCCGTTTCCAGCTTGAACTGCTGAAGCCCACCATGCTGCTGGACGAGGCGCGCGTCGGCTCAACCCTCGTGATGTACGGCTCTGCCCGCATTCCCCCGCCCGAGGCGACCGAGGCGGCGCTGAAGCAGGCGGAAAACCTGCCCGAAGACGAGGCGCTGGTGGTGCGCAACCTCGCCAAGAAGGCGAAGTATTATGCAGAGGCCTATCGCCTTGCCCGCATGGTCAGCGAGAAGGCGATCGTCGAGGATGGCAAGCGCCAGTTCGTGGTGTGTTCGGGCGGTGGCCCCTCCATCATGGAAGCCGCCAATCGCGGGGCCAGTGATGCGGGCGCGGAAAGCATCGGCCTGAACATCATCCTGCCGCATGAGCAGGCGCCCAATCCCTATGTGACGCCCTATCTCTCGCTCAATTTCCACTATTTCGCGCTGAGGAAGATGCACTTCCTGATCCGCGCGCGGGCCGTGGCGGTGTTCCCCGGCGGGTTCGGCACTTTTGACGAGATGTTCGAACTGCTCACCCTGATCCAGACCGGCAAGATGAAGCCCATCCCCATCCTGCTGTTCGGCAAGGACTTCTGGAACCGCGTCGTAAATTTCGAGGCGATTGCCGAGGAAGGTACTGTCTCGAAAAAGGATCTGGATCTCATCACATGGTGCGAAACCGCCGAAGAAGGCTGGGCCGCAATCCGCGAGTTTTACGCACTGAAGGAAAATGGCGAGGTGGAGCCGGGTTGAGGCGGTGAGGAGGTTGAGCTGCGGCGTCTTTTAACGACCCCATTGCGGACATCGTTGCTACTGTGCGTCAGGATGGACGGGATAGGATCTGCGAGCTGGAGATCGGTCGAAATACCGCAATAGGGCAATCACGCTCTCATAGGTCGTGCGGAAGTCAAGAATGGGTTAATCATCAATAGCATCTGCGTTGCGGCGTGCCGGCTGGTAACGTTGTGAAAGTAAGTGTCGTCCGGACAGTTCGTAGCCGCCAAGTTATCTGAATTGTGGCTACTCATCTGTTCAGCCGATCTCGCAACATTTGAATTTGCTAGCGACGTGCCGCCCAAAAGTTGGAAGCGCTGGTTCATGAGGACTGCCCGAAAATGAAGCCGATACTGAAAAAAATACTGTCCGAAAATCAGTTCGATCAACTTCGTGATGCTCGCCTGTTCTTTAAAACGTCAAAAGTGAACCAACTGTTCAGTTCGGGTCACACGGCGAGCCTGAAGTTCGCGGCACAGGCCAAGCCGATCGCGTCCGCCTACTACTCGCTGTTGTCGCGGCAATTCCAGCGCGAGGAACGCGCTGTGCTGTCCGGGCTTGCAAAATATCATGCGGACCTTCGGGAGGATGACGCCAATGTCTTCCTTATGCGCCGAAATGTGCATCGGTTGGAGAAGGGGCTAACGATGCAGCCCCGGCGTCCGGTTTTCGCAAAGAATTATATTCTCGAAACAGTCAACGTATATCGCAAGATCGTGGCCGAGCCTGCGCGCTCCCTGGAAAGCTCGGGCGACTCGCTCACCTGGGCCTACGACGTGTTCACCGAATATTTCGCCACCGTCGCCCCCGACCCAGTCGTCGATCACGCGCGTGATATATTCAAGGAATGTCCCGTTCCAGTTGCCAGTCGCGCGCTGGACAGGAAGCGGATCCCCTACAAGCGTATTCTTGACGAGCAGCCCGTCTCATACGAGCAGATGGAAAAGCTGGCGATAAGGCGGCGGTCGGTGCGATGGTTCGAGCAGAAGCCCGTACCCCGTGAATTGCTGGACAAGGCTTTCACGGTGGCCGGGCTTTCGCCAAGTGCGTGCAACCGGCAACCGTTCAGGTTCCTTGTCTTTGACGACCCAGAGATTGTTGGCGAGGTAGCCTCGCTTCCCGGAGGTACCAGCGGGTTCAAGCACAATATTCCGGTCATGGTCGTCATCCTTGGCACGCTGGATGCGTTCTACGACGAGAAGGATCGGCACGTACCCTATATCGATGGCTCTCTTGCCGCGATGTCCTTTGCATATGCGCTGGAAACCCTTGGTCTGGGCTCCTGCATATTCAATTGGCCAGACGTTCACTCCCACGAAATCAGAGCGGAAAAAGTCTTGGATCTGAAACCTTATGAGCGTCCAATCTTCTTCATGGGAGTGGGTTACCCAGACCCCGATTCCATGGTTGCGTTCTCCCAGAAACGTCCACTCGAAGTCATTCGCGAGTTCAATCCGCCGATCAATCCCGACTGAGGGTATAACGCGATTTGATGATCCGGAACGCGTACAGCGAATACCCGCGATTGTCCGCCGATGCTGAATGTCAGCTTTCCACCCCATAGATGCCAGTCGCGCTAGGCCACCTTTCCTACATCTCCAGCGCCAAAGCAGGCTCGGCCCATGCCGCAAAAGCCTGCCCATCGCGCCCGTCGCAAACCCTCGTTCTTCCACCCTGTTCCGCTTCGTGCCCGCCGCGACGGGTGGACGGTCTGGCGGCAGTGCGAGTTCCTTGCCCAGCTGTATCTGACCGGCTCCGCCACGGCGGCGGCGCGGAAGGTCGGCATGTCGCGGGCCAGCGCGTATCGGTTGCGGGAGCGGGAAGGGGCACAAGGGTTTGTCCATGCGTGGGACAGCATCTTCGTGCCGCCCGGCATAGGGCCTGTTCGCAGAGTCAGGAT
>JBASBA010000377.1:0-1765 GCA_049650885.1 Alteraurantiacibacter sp.
AAATTCCGTTCACCCTGAGCCTGTCGGAAGCGCAGCTGACGCACAGGGTCAACGGTCGTCCCTCACTTCTGACCCGGCGCAAAAAGAAAAGGGCGGCCCTTCGACAGGCTCAGGGCGAACGGACACACCCGTAGGGCGGGATACTCCCCACACCCTCGCCATCGACTACGGCAGCAAGGACAACATTTTCCGCAACCTCGTCCGCGCCGGTGCCCGCGTTACGGTGGTCCCCGCGAAAACCTCCCTCCACGATATCCTCGCGCATGAGCCCGACGGCGTGTTCCTTTCCAACGGCCCCGGCGACCCGGCGGCGACGGGCGAACACGCGGTGCCAGTCATCCGGGCGCTGCTGGAGCGCGACATGCCGATCTTCGGCATCTGCCTCGGCCACCAGCTTCTCGCACTGGCGGCGGGCGCGAAAACCACCAAAATGCACCAGGGCCACCGCGGCGCGAACCATCCCGTGCAGCGGGTCGGGGAGGGCTGGGGCGACACGTCAGGTCTCGTCGAGATCACCAGCATGAACCACGGCTTCGCAGTCGACGGCGACACCCTGCCGGACGGCGTCGAACAAACGCACGTTTCGCTGTTCGACGGCTCGAACTGCGGCATCGCGGTGAAGGGCAAACGCGCGTTCGGGGTGCAGTATCATCCGGAGGCCTCGCCAGGGCCGCAGGACAGTTTTTACTTGTTCGAGAAGTTTGTGAGGATAATTAGGTGAATCTTCATTTTCCTTCTAAAGCTCAACTCGAGAAAGCGGTGCTATACAAACTTTATGTAGCCATAAACACTGATGGCAGGGATCTAATTGTACATGATATTGCTAGGGATTTTAATCCAAACGTACCAGACAAGAGAATAAAACTTGCTCTTCAGTCGCTTGAGATAAATCACCTGATACGTTCAAAAGTATCGAATTTTTGCTACTACTCGATTACAAACAAAGGCATCGGAAGAATAGAAGAGGAAATAAGTTCGAGTAATTCCTTTCTAAATGACTACGCTTCTCGAGGTAATGCGGCGTTGTTTAAGTTATCTGCCCCCGCGGCGGATAGAATTGTTCGATTTGATGATAATCAACCTGAAGCAAAGGAAATTGGAGCCAAGCTTTCAGAGGTTCGAGATGCCGTACGAGGTTGTAATGATAACTCTGCCTTGGAAGCGGACCGGAATCGTATTTACAACGCTCTGGGTGCTGCGGAGCAGTATTGGCAAGCCGGCGAATTCAGGATTACACAGTTTAAAATCGGTGTGCTGCTTGCGGTGGAGGACGCGTCAAACTTGCTTAAGGCTACCGCACAAGCCGTCGTCGTAGATGCGCTTGTCGAAGCTTTGAAAGCTTTTGCAAAAACATATCTTAAATTTGATGTGGATTCTTAATGCCCAAACGCACCGACATCTCCTCCATCCTCGTTATCGGCGCCGGACCTATCATCATCGGGCAGGCGTGCGAGTTCGACTATTCCGGCACGCAGGCGATCAAGGCTTTGCGGGAGGAGGGCTATCGCGTCGTCCTCGTCAATTCCAATCCCGCCACGATCATGACCGATCCGGACATGGCGGATGCGACCTATATCGAACCGATCACGCCCGAAGTGGTCGAGAAGATCATCGCGAAGGAGCGCCCGGACGCTGTGCTGCCGACCATGGGCGGGCAGACGGCGCTCAACTGCGCGCTGGCGCTGGACGCCAACGGGGTGTTCGAGAAATACGGCGTGCAGATGATCGGGGCCAAGGCCGACGCCATCGACAAGGCGGAGAACCG